>CAIVND010000061.1 GCA_903907185.1 uncultured Acidimicrobiaceae bacterium | reverse complement strand
CGAATCGATCGAGCGCATCGACGGTCATCTTCGGTGCGTTCGCGAGGACTGCACCGATCGATGAGGCACATCCCAATAGCGCACCGGTCTTGCCTGCCTCCATTGCAATGCATTCGTGGAAGGTGACTCGGTCGCGTAGCTCAAAGGCCATGTCTTGGGACTGACCGGCGATCATCTTCGCGGTCGCGTCGGCAAGTACGAGTGCTCCTTGGTGGCCAGCAAGATCACCACCACCCGTGACGAGGATCTCTGGTCGAAGGACAACCTGTTGAGCAAGTGCGGCCAGCGCGTCTCCGACGATGATCGCCTGCGCGACGCCAAAGACCGCCCAGACTGTTGCTCGATGCCGGCGCTCGCGATCATTGTCCATCACGTCATCGTGGATCAACGAATAGTTATGCACGAGCTCGATCGCAACAGCACCAGGAAGTCCATGCGAGCTCTCCGCACCGACCGCCTCGGCGGAGAGTATTGCAAGCGCTGGTCGGACGCCTTTGCCACCATCACTTCCGGTAGCGACGCCAAGTTCATCGACCCAACCAAGATGGTACGCAGCGATTCCTCGAAGCTCCGGGGCTAACAGTTCGACAGCGTCGCGAAGCGCCGGGGCGACAAGATCGCGCGCCCTCGTAAGAACCTCTGGAACTGGCAGTGACCCAGCCATCAGCTGGCCTCCCTCTGTGACATCTCAACCTCAGATCCTTTGAGATACGCCCTATTCGTCATCAACTGCGCGATCGCTTGCTCGCCACTTCGCACCGCACCCTCCATGGTCGCGGGCCAACCGGTATCGGTATAGGTCCCGGCAAGAACAAGATTGGAGATCGCCGTTGCTACACCCGGTCGGAGCTTTTGTGAGCCAACAGACGCACGAAAGGTTGCATGGTGCTCTCGACTCACGACCGCGTCGACGAGGGTTGCCCGGCGCGCGCGCGGAAAGATCCGCTCCATCTCGCGCGCATAGCGATCGATGAGCACCTCGGGTCGCTCACCGTGCTCCTCATCGGCACCCGAGACCGAGATCGCAAGGCATTGGCCATCGCTCGCAGGGAGTCCTGATGCCTCCGTTGCGTCAAAGACAAACTGGACCGGTGTGTCGATTCCCGCTGCAACGCGGTAGTCCATGACCTTTTGGTCATAGACAAGGTGTACGTCGATGATCGGTGAACTTCCCAATCGATCCACGCCCTCACGATCGGTCCCTGCGGCGGCTGGAAGGATCTTGGTAACAGACTCAGCATTTGTGGCGATGACAACCGCGTCCGCGTCGATGGTCTCACCGTCTACGACCACGCCGGTAACTCGGCGCGCATCATCATCAAGAACCATCGAAGACACTTTGGCCCGATCTCGTATGGAGGCACCTGCACGCTCCAATATCCCAAGGGCCGGCTCAACGTGCAGTTGCGTGAGCGGCACTCGCGACCATCCAATGTCGGCCGCATCCGAGTTCGCAAGAAGACCGGTCTGAAAGACCTTCGCTGCGAGCAGCAGCGACGCCTCCTCGGCGCGAACATTGATCGTTGGGAGCGCGATGAGATCCCACAGCACATCGATCGCCCGCTGGCTCTGTCCATGTCGGCGCAGGAACGACGCGAAGGTCTCGTCATCGAGAGCTGGGTCAAATAGATCGAGGCGACGAAGCGCAAGAGCGGCCCAACCGATCTTCGCACGTTCACCGAGTGAGAGGTAGCGATAGCTACTGAGTGATCGAGCAAGGTGAAGGGGTGCTGGCAGCCCGCTCCTGCGGATCCATGAGACCGTTGGTTCTCCACCGTCTTGGCGGGGTTGAAGCACCGGGATCGAGAGTCGACTCAGCGGAGCGCTCTTGGTCACGCCACAGCGTTCGAGG
Source organism: uncultured Acidimicrobiaceae bacterium (assembly GCA_903907185.1). Classification (GTDB taxonomy): domain Bacteria; phylum Actinomycetota; class Acidimicrobiia; order Acidimicrobiales; family Bog-793; genus CAIVND01. The sequence goes on along the minus strand of CAIVND010000061.1, from coordinate 7,231 downwards.
TAACGGCGATACGAGGTACAACAGGCAAGGTAGACGTGTTGCCCGTTGTCGAACGTCAAACCCTTGCGCTCAAACGACCAGGTCCCACCACCAAAGCGTGGTCGCGCCTCAAGAAGGGTTACCTGAAGATCGTGGTCGACCGCTTCGAGCGCAGCGGTGAGGCCAGCGAGTCCCGCGCCGACGATAACGACATGTGGTCGCGTCATACATCTGCTCCGGCAAGCGCGCGGATTGCAACCCACGCCTTTTCTCGCGAGGAAAGTGAGACCCGCGTCGAAAAGATTGCGAGCGGTTCATCTTCGATCCGTGTCAACAGACGCCGATAGATCCCGGCCATCGCTGCGACACAGGCCCGCGATCGGTGATCAAGAAGGTCAAGGAGTTCAAGTCCCTCGTTGTAGGCCGCGATCGCTCGACTCGCTTCAAAGTGCACCAGCTCTTCGAGCGCGTCGGTGGGTCCGGTGGCATCCTCGTTGCAGCCAAAGTCACGCAGATCCTCCTGGGGAAGATAGACACGACCCATCGTCTCTCGGTCCTCTACAACGTCACGCAAGATATTTGTTATCTGAAGACCAACACCGAGACGATCAGCGAGACGAGCGCCGAGCTTTGGCTCATCGGTTCCAAAGATTGCGAGTGAGAGGCGACCGATCGATCCAGCGACACATTGGCAGTAGTACTCCAGCTCCGCGTAGGTCTCCCAGCGTTGACGCTCACCGTCGAGCTCACACCCACGGATGACCTCGCTGAGTTCGGCGGTCGTAATGGGATAACGGCGCATCGAATCTGAAAGCGCAAGGTAGACCGGGTCGCCGGCAGGAGGCTTACCCTCGGCGGTCTCAGCGATCTGTTCTCGCACCAATCCAAGTGCGCTTTTTTTGTCCGCGATGGGAAGGTCCCCATCACCGATGTCATCGACGCGTCGCGCAAAGGCATAGAGCGCCGACATCGCGAGTCGCTTGTCCGAAGGGAGAAGCCGGATCCCGTAGGAGAAATTGCGCGCCTCGGCCTTCGTAATCTGTTCGCATCTCGCGTAGGCCTCACTGAGCTGCGTCATGACTGACTCCGACCGAGAAAGACCCGGAGCGAGTGCCGAATAAGGGACATCTTGGAGGCCTTTACGGGCTTCGCCAACACCTCGAAGTTGGCACGCTCAATGGCTTCAAGCTGTGCAAGACCACCGCCGACAAATCCAGCGATCGCAAATCGTCCAAATCCGTGCACGAGACGCACCAGCGGAATCCCAGCTGCGAGAAGTACTCGTGCGCGCTCACTTTCGAACTCAACGAGCCCACGAAGCGGTGCACCCGAGGAAGTGCCAGCGAGATCCTCCTCCTTGACCCCAAACCGTTCGAGGTCCTCTGCGGGAAGATAACAACGATCAACCGAATGATCCTCCGCGAGATCTTGGAGGTGCTCGATGATCTGCAACGCCGAACAGACCTCATCGGAGTGAGAGACCGTCAACGGATAGGACTCCCCAAAGACCGCGAGCACCATCTGGCCCACGGGATTCGCGGAGAGCGCGCAGTAGTCAAGTAGCTCTGCGTAGGTCGCATAGCGTCGCTTGACCTGATCTTGACGATTGGCCGAGATGAGGTCGACAAGGGTTGACAGTTCAATTGCACAGGCATTCGCCGTCGCGCCGGCACGGATAAAGATTGGATGCGTTGCCGTACCCGAGAGTGCTCGTCTGATCTCCTGCTCGGCCCAGTCGAGCTGCGCGAGGCGATCGCCCGCAGCAAGATCACCGATGTCATCGACAAACCGTGCGTAACCGTAGATCGCAAGGAGATGTTCTCGGTAGCGCTTTGGAAGGAGGCGTGATGCAACGGAGAAGTTCTCTTCGTTTGCCTTATCCATGATCTCATCCACCGACACCCGAGATAGAGCGCTCTCGGTGAGATCGCCCGACGAACTCATCGCGCGAGGTGCCGCTCAACAGATTTGAGTTTTCCCCCACAACCGGCGGTGACAAAAGCTTGTGAGGTCGACTCTGCAATTCCTGGTCCATCAAGGCCAGCTCGGGCCAAGATCGTTCCGGGACTCGCGTGTGCAAGATAACTGCTCTCGATCCCCCGGACCACGAAGAAGGGTCGCGCAAGTCCGTTGGCATCGCAGTACTGCTCGATCGAGCTCCTCATGAACTGTCCCGCTCCACCATGGGCAAACCCGTCTTCAGCGGTCACCACCAACATTGCCCTCGCGGCACGTTCGATAATTGCGCAATCGAGTGGGCGGATGACACGGGGATCGATCACCGTTGGCCGATGTCCGTCAAGGTGCAAAAGCTCTGCCGCCTCCATCGCCGCCTGGGCCATCTTGCCGACGCCAATAATCAAAATGGTTTCGTCACCTTCGACCAGTACACGAGAGTGATAGCCCTCGCCTGGGGCGCCGAGGCGAAGTGGACCCGGAGTCTTTGGATAGCGGATCAGCGAGGGCACATCGGCGCTCAGCGCGCTTTCAAGCATTATCGCGATCTCCGCCGGCTCTGAGGGAGCAAATACCTGCATGCTCGGAACGGACAGACCAAGCACCATGTCCAAGAGGCCGTGGTGGCTCGGGCCATCATCTCCGGTGATACCCGCCCGATCGGCACAGATCACGACCGGGGCTTGGTGAAGACCAACATCGAGATTCTCTTGATCAAAGGCTCTTGAGATGAAGGTCGAGTAGATCGCAACCACAGGCCGAAGGCCCGACATTGCCATTCCCGCTGCTGAGGTCATCGCGTGCTGCTCGGCGATGCCAACCTCGAGAACCCGTTCAGGGAACTTTGCCTCGAAGGGCAATAGACCCGTCGGTCCTGGCATGGCGGCGGTCATGGCAACGATGCGGTGATCTTTTGTCGCTGCAGCAAGGATGGCCTGAGAGAACGCCTCGGTGTAGCTCTTCTCCGTGCTCATTGGACCGACGGTGACGACGCCGCGGTCGGTCGAAGCACCAGGTGCTGAGATGGAGGGCTGTGCCTTTAGATCATGAAGTCGTTGCACCTCATCGGACTCGGCTGGACCGTAGCCCTTGCCCTTATTGGTGAGGAGATGGAGCACGATCGGGCCCTCCCAGGTGGAGGCCAGACGAAGCGCCCGCTCGACGAGTTCGATGTCATGACCGTCGATCGGTCCGGTGTAGCGAATACCGAGAGCCTCGAAGAAGACGTGTGGCTCAACGAGCTCGCGAATCGCAGAGGTGAGCGTCCGGAGCGTCTGTCCAGCGAGCTGTCCAACGCCGGGAAGATCCGAGATGATCGAGGTGACCTTTGACCGGATCGCTCCATAGGAGGGAGAGAGCCGCAGCTGGGTGAGTGACTCGGAGAGCTTCGAGATCGTCGGTGCGTAACTTCGACCGTTGTCATTGAGAACAATCACCACGCGCGATCCGCGGTGTCCGATGTTGTTCAGTGCCTCATAGGCCATTCCGCCGGTGAGTGCTCCGTCGCCGACAAGTGCGACGACGCGACGCGACGCTGTCAATCCCTGTTGTTCGAATGAGATGGCAATTCCCTGCGCATAACTCAGCGCGGTTGAGGCGTGCGAGTTCTCAATCCAGTCGTGCTCAGACTCTTTTCGGCTTGGGTATCCCGAGAGGCCGTCTTCCTTGCGGAGCTTGGAAAATCCCTCCATCCGTCCGGTGAGCAACTTATGAACATAGGCCTGATGACCGGTGTCAAACAGGACCACGTCCTGTGGCGAATGAAAGACGCGGTGCATCGCGATCGTCGCCTCGACGGTGCCAAGGTTGGATCCAAGGTGGCCGCCCGAGGTCGTAACGGCATCAACGATGAAGGATCGAAGTTCGGCTGCAAGCTCCTCGCACTGGCGAAAGTTCAGCCGTTTGACATCGTTTGGACCTTGCACAGCTGACAGCAGGGGGTAGCTCATCAAACGCTCCTGACTGTCCAAGTTGTGCTCCTTCGTCCTACCGGTGGTTGAGTCTGGCCTGAATAATTACGACAGCACACGTCTGCGCATGGGGTGATAAGAGAGGCGGATCTGCCACCATGCAAAGTATAGATGACTACGTAGTCATCGTCACTACGCATCGGAATTCACCCGCACAAAGATCGCCCGAGGCACCGACTTTTCAGCCCTGCGCGACATCGGGAAGCTGCTCTTGTGTGATGCGGGTGATCGCTCGGGCAAGGGCCCGAGTGACGAGAGACTCTGCACTTACTACGGGAATATCCTCGGCCCGAGGGAGGCCCTCAAGGGCGGTGGACAGGGTGCCGAGAAGGTTTCGAAGTGCTCGGGGGTAGCCCGGACGACGTTGGTTTGCCAGTGACGCAAGGTCACAGACAATCGAGAGATAGGGCGAAAGAGCCTCCGCGATGAGTGGGACCGAGACGCCAATCGCCCCCCGCTCAACGATCTCACCGGCGACTACCTCACCGACTCGGGTAACCGTCGCGAGAAAGAGCTCCTCTTTGGAGGAGAAATGTCGATAAAACGAGCCCTTTGCGATCCCACTCGCCTGGCAGACATCATCGACTGAGACATCGCCGTAGCCATGCCGGGCAAACGCCGCAAGTCCGGCCTCTCGGAGACGGTCAGCCGGAGAGGGCGAGACCGTTGTCGGAAAGTGCACCTGAAGGAGTTGACTCCACATCTGTGGGCGAAAGACACTGCCCTCGCCCGCGCCGGTGAGATCTGGAAGCAGATCGGGAAGCATCCTACCGATCGTCTCTAGCGAGAGATTTCTCCGATCTTGCAGAAGCCGGATCAAACGGATGACCTCGACATGGCGCTCGTCATAGAGAAACCGGTTGGACTTCGCCCGGCGTGGTGGAGGGAGCAGTCCGCTCGCGAGGTAGTAACGGACGGTGGCTGCGGCCACGCCCGTGCGCTCCACGAGTTCGGACATGGAAAACTCTTTGACGACCCGCACAGGAACTTCATTCGATGAACTCATCTTCGTTCCTTAGTCTGCATGAAAACCCACACCGATCAAACGCGCGCCAGGGCCGTACCTCACGAGAGTGGTAACTCTGCAGGTCTGGGCACCGATCGGCGTGGTTCAATCAGCGCCAGCGCAGTAGGGTGCAGTCGTGGCTGGAGTACTCATTATTACGGACTCAAGTACCTGCATTCCAGCCCCTCTCGCCGCATCACTCGGCATCGCGGTCCTCCCAATCAGCGTCCATCTCCCCGATTCAGACACTGCGGTGATCGAAGAGGCCGACGGGACAACTTGGCAGCTCACTGGTGATCTTGAGCATGAGGAGCTGATGGGTGCAAATCATCCGTTCGTGACGGAATATCTTTCGGTCATCGAAACTCCAGGGTATGAGGCAGCACTCGTCATTACTCCAGCGATCGAGTTCTCCACGATGTATCGAAATGCAGCACTCGCTATGGAGCTTGCCTCGATTGACACCGTGGTTCACGATTCGCGCACAGCAGCTGCGGGTCAGGCTCTCGTCGTTCTTGCTGCCGCTGAGGAGGCGGCACGCGGTGTGTCGCTCGACGAGGTCCTCCGAGCCGCCGAGAGTGCCTCGCGGCGCGTTGAACTCGTCGCTTCACTTGCGTCAATTGAACCGATACGCCGCAGTGGAGAGGTTCCCGAGGCCGTGCTCGCAGCCGAGGAGAGCCCAGGGGAACGGAGTCTGTTCCGGATGCACGACGGAGTAATCGAACCGCTCGGTGGCGCCGATGGCGCTACTCGGAGTCTCGAGATCATGTGCGAGATCTACCGAGAAAGTATTTTGTCTGGAGTCGAATCAAGCACAATCTTTCATGCTGATGCGCGTGAGCTCGCCGAGGAGCTCCAGGGCCTTGTAGGCGAGGTTGACTTCGTCAGCGGTTTCTCCATTGCCATGCAGGTCTATACCGGGCGAGGCGTCATCGGCATCGCTTGGCTTCCAACGCAATTTGCTTGAGCTTCATGATCGCTCTACCTGCCTATCTGCGCGTCGCCTAGCCTTGTAACGTACGTGATACCAGCGCACCCTTGAAGTAGAGGGAAATGAACAGCTAGGAGCATCGGTGGCCGGCGCAGACGAAGACACCCGAGGAAGCAGCCCAACACCGAGTTCAAGCGAAGGATTTAGTCGAGTGCGCGCGACCTCGACGAGTTCAAGTCACCATGTGAACTTTGATCGACCGCAAGACACGGTCATTACCGCTGAGATCCCCACCGTACGTTCGGCCCGACCAGCCACCGCGCAAATTCGCTACGCAGCACCACGCCAGAGCGGCCGACAGCAGAGCTGGCGAGCACGTCCCGATGCCGCAGCCGCACCGCTGCGGCTGCTCGTCTGGATCATGTTGTTCTTTTTTATCCTGCTGTTTGTCGGTTTCATTGCGGTGATTGTGCACCCAACGTGGCTCTCCTTTTTGCGCCACACTGTTGCGACCCCCCAGGCCATTGGTGTGCTTTCCCATCTTGTTTTCTCCTAGGACCCGCCGAACGTACTTCATGAGTACCCTTCTGAGCGCATGTTTCAGCGGTGTGAGGAGATGAAGTGAACGAAAAGCGATCGACGGCGGGAACTCAGCGCGCCAACATCTCTCGACAACGGCGTTTTTGGAATGAACGAGCTCAATCATGGGACCACGGTGCAGGTGACAATCCTGGTCTTGTCAAGGTCGTCGAGCGCGTCATCGCTGAGGCCGCTCCGTCCGCGGGAATGACAGTGATCGACATCGGCTGTGGTTCTGGACAGCTTGCACTGCGCGTTGCACCTCTTGTTGACCGGGTTATCGGCGTCGACATCTCGGTAGCGATGATCGACCTTTTTCTCAAGAACGCCCGAGCAGCGGGTATCACGAACGTTGAGGGCGTTGCAATGGCACTCGAACATCTCGAGATCGAGGAGTCCTCGATCGATATCGTCATCTCGAACTACGTCCTGCACCACCTACGAGATCGCGACAAGCAAGAGGCCGTGATGAGGGCGGCAAAGTGGCTCAAGCCTGGAGGTCGACTCGTCGTTGGCGACATGATGTTCGGGCGGGGCGGCGATGCTCGCGACCGTGAGATCATCTCCTCAAAGGTGGCGCTCATGATCAAGAAGGGCCCTGCTGGCTGGTGGCGGATCGCGAAGAATGCCTCTCGCTATCTTCTCCGATTCCAGGAGCGTCCCGTATCAACCGGTACCTGGGTTGAGATGTTCAAAACAGCCGGACTTCACGAGGTAGTTGCGATCCCCGTAGTCAATGAGGCATCGGTGGTCCGCGGCACAAAACTCCGAGGCGATCTGAACGTCATCACCACAGATCATGCATAGATT
>CAIVND010000060.1 GCA_903907185.1 uncultured Acidimicrobiaceae bacterium | reverse complement strand
GCGGCGGAGTCCTTGTCAGCCCTGGTGAGTTTTACGGTCACGGTGGTGAGGGATATGTCAGAGTCGCCCTCGTAGCTCCTGATGATCGACTTGAGTTGGTGGCCGAACGACTGAGTTAGTCGGCTTCGCCATAACCCTCAGTGATTCGGCACTAACTTTTGAACGCACGGAGACGATGCGCGACGTTGAGAGGTCAGCATGAGTGAGCTAATGCACAAGGCAGCGGAGCTCATCAATATCGCGTCCGTAAGTCGCAATGAGACAGCGATCGCAGATCTCGTTGAACAGCATCTGCGAGAGATTGAGTCGCTCGAGGTCATCCGTATCGAGAACAACGTCGTTGCCCGAACGTTCTTCGGACGACCGATGCGTCTCATCCTCGGTGGACATCTCGATACCGTGCCGCCGAGCGGGAACGAGGCAGCGGAGATCCGAGGCGACGAGCTATTTGGCTGTGGAAGTGCGGATATGAAAGGCGGCATCGCAATCTTGATGCAGCTCGCGTCCATGACGGAAGCTCCGGTGCACGACGTCACCTTTATCTTCTATGCCTGCGAGGAGGTTGCTCGCGCTGAATCGGGCCTGTTAGCGATTGAGGCCACCGATCCCAATATCTTGCTTGGAGATGCAGCGATTCTCCTCGAACCGACGAACGCAATTGTTGAGGCAGGGTGCCAGGGTGTAATGCGACTTCAGGTGACTCTCGGTGGTCGTCGAGCCCATTCTGCGCGACCCTGGGTTGGCATTAATGCGATCCATCGCGTTGCTTCGCTACTCGAGATCGTCGCAGGATTCGACGAGCGCATGCCAGTCATCGATGGCTGCACCTATCACGAGACTCTTCAGGCAGTGAATATCAACGGGGGAGTCGCCGGCAACGTCGTTCCCGACGAGGTGACGATATTGCTTAGCCACCGATTCGCCCCAGATCGCACGATCGAAGAGGCCGAAGCTGCGATACGGAAATTGTTTGACCCAGTGATCGATGAGCAACTAGGTGATGAACTCGTTGTTGTCGATGCAGCACCTGCTGCCCCTCCATCGCTCTCACATGAGCTGCTCGCTCGCGTTGTTCTCGAGAGCGGCAGCGCGCCAGTTGCAAAGATCGGATGGACCGATGTCGCTTTCTTCTTCGAGCGAAACATCCCGGCGGTCAACTTCGGACCCGGAGACCCGCTTGTCGCCCACGGTGCCGGCGAATTTGTTCGAGCATCAGACTTGGATCGAGTACAACAGTCGCTCCACGCACTGTTGAATAGCTCGTCAGCAGCTCATCAAAGCTAGAGCTTGCGGAGAACCGTCACTACCTTGCCGTAGATGGTGACCTCATTTGCGTCAAAGACCATCTCTTCGTAGGCAGAGTTTGAAGGAATGAGAATTACCCGTTTCCCGTCGCGTCGGTAGGTCTTCACCGTTGCTTCGTCCTCATTGATACCTGCAACAACGATCTCGCCGTTCGATGCTTCAGTCTGCGATCGAACGATCACGAAGTCACCATCGAAGATTCCGGCATCGATCATTGAGTCGCCTCTGACCTTCAGCATGAACAGCTGTCCTGGACCAGTGAAATCTTCGGCGATCGGGAGTACATCTTCGATGTTCTCTTGAGCAAGCACTCCAGTTCCTGCAGCGACGCTTCCAAGCAGAGGCACATTCGCAACTGGTCGTGCGGAGATCGCTGCCCCAGAGGTTGGCTCAAAGGAGACCGAAAGAGTTCGGGGCTTCGTGGGATCACGGCGCAAGAACCCCTCTCGCTGTAGGAGCTGGAGGTGCGTATGTACGGTCGATGAAGAGCTCAATCCAACCGCTTCGCCGATATCACGGACGGATGGCGGATAACCATTCTGTTTGATGTGCTCGGCGATGAACTCCAGGATCTGTCGTCGTTTGCCGGTCAGGGTAGCTACTGCCATGAATGCCTCTCGATCTGGGCCGAGGCCCGAACTACCTGCACAGTAGTGCAGTGACACAGCGAAATGCAAACATCCGTTCGTGGAACACCTGTTCGACTATCGGTTGACATCGAACAGGTGTTCGTGCAAAGATGACGACATAGTAGACGAACATCTGTTCGTCTACCCGATGGAGGTAGAGATGGCAGCACTGGCGTTTCCCATCAACAGCATTCGTACCCGGCGACCAGCGCCGACCAAAGAGTCGCGCCGTGTTGGCGATCGCAGCCATCTGCGAATTGTCACCGAGCCGACGTCGGTTCCAGAGTTCAACGAACAGATCTTTGAAGATGTTGAACGCGCTCGCGCTGCTCTAACAAGTGAGTGGTCGGTATGGAAGCAGCCAATGCCAGTGCTTCCAAGTCACCGGATCGTTACGAACTTTGCGACTCATCAACCGGCACGCGTCGCGTCATCGCTGCTTCAGTCGTCGCTCTCACCGCAGTTTTCTCGAGATAAGGTCGCCTACCTTCCGGCGCCAGAGTCTGATGTTGTAGTAACTCGTCGGTCACGGGTCACCACACAGCAGCGCTTTCGAATTCGGAGACTCACCGTCGGTCTGCTCTTCAGCGCTCTGCTCCTCGGTGGTCTCTCAGGCGCAAGTGCTCTTGCCGGGACGCATCAGGGAGCCGCCGTAGTCCTCGCTGGCACCGTAGCGGTACCCACTGGCCATGCCTATATCGTTCAACCAGGTGACACGTTGTGGTCGATCGCCTCTCGTGTCTATCCCCATGGTGACCCACGAGCTCTTGTGAGCACGCTCAGCGCCCAGGTCGGTTCGGCGGTCGTCGTTCCGGGCGAGCATCTCGTACTTCCATAGGTTCGCTGGCTTACCGATCTCTGCGAAGGTCGATGTCAAGATGGCCAAACAGATAGCCTGCGAAGGTGCGTTGTCCTCGTTGTGCAAGCTCGGATGATCGTGTTGTCGATTCCCGGGAGATCGAAGATGGTGTCGCTGTTCGTCGCCGGCGGGAGTGTCTCGCATGCAGCTATCGCTACACCACATTTGAGCGATCGACCAGCCCAGCATTTTTTATCGAAAAGCGTTCGGGAGAACGCGAGCCATTTGAAAGGGCCAAAGTGCTGAGCGGTGTTCGCTCTGCCTTTAAGAATCGACCTGTTTCAGATTCTGCGATCGATCAGCTCGTGAATGAGGTGGAGAGTGCAGTTCGGTCGCTTGGACTCTCTGCTTCAAGCACGAATATCGGTATCGAGGTACTTGATCGCCTTCGCAGTATCGATGAGGTGGCCTATCTGCGATTCGCCAGTGTCTATAAGGATTTCGCCGACGCGAATGATTTTGCTCGTGAGGCCGACCTCTTGCAGAAGGCAACGGCGCCGAAGCACCACAATGTCACCTCCAATCTTGTTGAGGAGACCTAATGGCGATCGAACTTCTGGAGGAGATTCCGTCAAGGGCGCTCGCGATCTTTGCCCATCCCGATGACTCTGATGTAGCCGCTGGCGGAACATTTGCAAGGTGGGCGCTCGCGGGTTGTGAGGTCTTTGTCGTCGTTTGTTGTCTTGGTGACAAGGGTTCATCTGATCCCAATGAGAATACGGAGCAACTCGCCAGACGTCGTTGGGAGGAGCTGCGTGCTGCGCAGGAGATCCTTGGGGTCACGGGAGTACAGCAGCTCGGTCACAAAGACGGTGAACTCGAGAACGATCTTCAGTTCCGTGAAGAGCTCGTCACAATCATCCGAAGTGTTCAGCCCGAGGTCCTCATCTGTCCGGATCCGACTGCGGTATTTTTTGGCGAGCATTACTTCAACCACCGTGATCATCGGGCTGTCGGCTTTGGTGCGCTTGATGCTGCTGCACCTGCAGCCGCATCACCGCTGTATTTTCCTGGCGCTGGACCGCCGACTTTGATCGAAGTTGCCTATATGACGGGATCACTTGAGCCAAACGTCTTTGTCGATATTGCCTCAACTGTTGAGACAAAGGCCGAGGCCATTCTCTGTCACCAAAGTCAGCTCGGCGAGACCAGCGAGTGGTTTCGATCGGTAGTTCATGAGCGCGCGGAACAGGCCGGTTATCTCGCGGGTGTGGAGTTTGCGGAGGCCTTTCGACGCATTGGTCTTGGTCACTAGGTCTCATGATGGGTGAATCAAGCGAGCACGCGCTTGACACGCTGCACCTCGACATGGACTGTTTTTTCGTCGCTGTCGAAGTGCTCGATGATCCGACTCTTGCGCGGCGACCAGTTGTCGTTGGGGGCACAGAGGGGCGTGGTGTGGTGTGTTCAGCCTCCTATGAGGCGCGCGCATTTGGAGTTCATGCCGCAATGCCAACGAGCCAAGCAATGCGGAGCTGTCCAGATGCTGTCTTTATCTCTCCGCACTTCGATCGTTATTCGGAGATGAACCGTCGCCTCCTCGAAGTCATCGAGGCGGTAACACCCGAGTACGAACCGATCGCTTTTGATGAGGCGTTCATCAACGTTGAGGGCGCACATCGACTCTTTGGCGACAGCCAGCAGATCGCCCGCTCCCTTCGAGCGACGGTGCTCGCCGAACTTGGTCTTGCATGCTCGGTCGGAGTAGGTCGGAGCAAGCTGATCGCAAAACTTGCTTCAAAGGCGGCAAAGCCCCGTGTACGGCTTAGTGATGATCGACCACCACGTCCGATTGTCACCGATGGCGTAGGCGTCCAGGTAGTTGGCCAGCTCGAAGAGCTTGATTTCTTGTACACCCATCCCATCCGCGCGCTCCCTGGCATTGGTCCAAAGACTGCAGAGCGACTTCGCTCGCTTGGCATGATCACCGTCGCTGATATTGCCGCAGTTGGTCGTGATCGTCTCGTCTCACTCTTTGGCGACCATCAAGGTAACCACGTCTTTGACATGGTGACGGGAGTGGATCGTCGCACCGTTGAGCGAGATCGTGAGGTGCGCTCGGTTGGAAGCGAAGTGACCTTCCCACGCGATCTATACGATCCTGACGAACTTGCGAGCAGGGCAAGGGAGTTCTCTACAAAGGTCGCCTCACGTGCTCGATCTCGTGGTCTCCTTGGCAGAACTGTCACCTTGAAGGTGCGTTTTGCCGATCTGACGGGAATCTCGCGTTCGAGGACGCAAACGCGGCCCCCTCAAAGTGCCGAGGAGATATCAACGATCGCCGAAGCGCTTCTTGGCGAGGTGGCGTGTGAACGTGGCATTCGACTACTCGGTGTTCATCTTTCGAACTTCGTTGGTGAGGAGCGTGTGAGCGGCGAGCAACTGTCGCTCTTTTCAAGCGATTCCGAGGTTGCCGAAGAGGAATCGATCCGCAATGGAGTTGGCCTCGATGAGACCCGTGATGAGATTCTGCGTCGATTCGGCCCTGGAGCTGTAGACCCGCTCGCTCTCCTTAATCGCCACACCCGAAATGACCACAGTGCGACCAATCCGCGTCCGGTGAGGTGAACTCGCGAACCGAAAGTGCGCTGGCGCGTCGATACGGGGTGATGTGGGGGGTAATCTCGTGAAGAACGCAGGGTGTGACGTTGTTTAGCCGGTAAAACGGTGCGATGATGGGTGCGCCGGTTAGGTGCTCGGTAGGGACGCCGAAGCATCGAGATGGCCGAGTCACTCGTTTACACAGTGTGGCGCATAGGTAAGAAGAAAGGTGGAGAGGGTGCCGCTTTCAGAGGAAGAACAGCGCATTCTCCACGAGATGGAGAAGAAGCTTTTTGAGCATGATCGCTCATTTATGGGTCGCGACCGCGGTCCGCGTTCCTTCGTCTCGCGTTCACTTCGTGCATCGGTTGGACTCTTCGTTGTTGGATTCGCGATCATCGTTTTGTCATTCCGCTCATCACTTCTCCTCGCGACGTTTGGGTTCCTTGTGATGTTGGTCTCCGCAGTGATGTTTGAACGAAGTCTTCATCACGCACATGGGATCGCCGATGACACGGCCGCTCGCCACTCGCTTGGTGACGACCTGACAACGATTGCACAGCGCCTTCGCTCCCGGTTCTTTCAGCAACACTAAGTAGCGATGCCGTCGACCGTGGCAGTGATCGCTCGCTCGGCGGCGAAGTACCCGGTCTCTTTTTCACTCGTCGTTGCCGTTCTTCGGCGCCCTCGATTGTGGGGTAGTGCTCTGTCGGTCGCTACTGGATTGATCCCTCAGCGCTGGTGGACCCGCGCGCCCTATCTTCCCCTTCCGGATCGGTCATGGATTGGATTTCGGATGGAGACCGCCTACGGCTCCGAGCGATCCGTGCCAAGCAGCGAAGATTTGGTTGCCTACCTTGAGTGGTCATCATCGATGAGCAGGTTACGGTGACCATTCCACGTACCTTGGTGGGAGCCGAACTAGTCTCGCCTTTGATGAGTTTCGTCACTGACCAAATACCCTCTCGGGCCTGACATGATCGGGCGAGCTCTCGTGCTAAACGCATCGTATGAGCCGCTCTGTGTCGTCTCTTCGCGTCGGGCTCTGATTCTCTTCCTCGATGACAAAGCAGAGATCTTGCACTCGACGGGTTTCGAATTTCACTCCGAGCGTGCTGTCCTGCCGGAGCCGTCCGTCGTCCGCCTCATGCACTATGTCAAAGTTCCGCGCCAGACACGCGTTGCGATCAATCGACGCAGTGTCTTTGCGCGAGATGAGCACCGCTGCCAATACTGCGGCGGGCCCGCTGAGAACATCGATCACATCGTTCCTCGGAGTCGTGGTGGTTCGCACACTTGGGACAACGTTGTCGCATCCTGCAAGCGT
>CAIVND010000059.1 GCA_903907185.1 uncultured Acidimicrobiaceae bacterium | reverse complement strand
GTCCCTCGATCAGCACTCGAGTTCCAACTTTGAGTTTCGCAACCTCGTTGCTCTGATCGCCGATGACTTTCATCGTGAAACGAATAAAGGGAGGTCGTGGAAGGGCGGAGAGCGAATATGGGAGTGCATGCCACCAGAGACCACGAGTAAGAAATCGCCATTGGACGAATTGTCCCCCAGCGATGGGGAGCTTCTCGAGTTTGCGTCCAACGCATATTACGGAGAACACGCCCGGTGTCTCCTCTCGGATCGCGGCGATGCGAAGCCGGTGGCGAAGGTTTCGTTGTACCGGAAGCCCCACACGAAAGATGAGAACGAGTCCGGCGGTGAATACCCAAACGCCGATCCAGACGTCGTAGTTCAGTGAACTCGTGATGAAATCGACGCCGGTTTTCACTTGATGGGCGATAGCGAGACCCAACGCAAGATAGAGGTAGAGATGCACCACCCACCAGGTCTCGTATCTGAGCTTATTCCGGGCGATTCGGATTGAGGTCAAGCCGGCCATCATCAGCAGTCCATAGGCAACGAGGGCCATCAACATATCGGGGTAGGAGGTGATGAATGTCCACAACTGACTAAAAAAGCCGGTCTTCGCCTGCGCTGCATATCCAAAGATGACGAGCAGCACATGCGCGGAGATCAGCCAAAGTGGCCAAGGACCCAACTTTCGATGCCACTGAACCAATCGATCTTGGCCAACACTCCGCTCGAGCCAAGGAATACGGGCGACAAGTATCACCATGACGATCAGGAGATAGGTGCCGACAAATCCGGAAAACCGACCGATTGCGATCTCAATTCCCCCACTGGCACGAAGCGCAGTGATGCTCTCGAAGTGGACAAAGAGTGCAATGACGAGGCCGAGCCCCAACCCGGCTACAAGCGCCAGGACATCAGCGACACGTCGGTATGGCCGACGCATCGGTCGGTGACGCAGGGGCGTGCGATCGGGCAAGCGACCTGGGCGGGTTGATCTCTCCGCCGGTCGGTTGTTTGGCACGCCCAATCGTGACATGGATTGCTGAAATTTTAATGTAGGCCTACTGGGTGGTTCCTGAGGAACCAGCCGGAAAACGCTGTTGCTCTGGTCTCCATTGTCTAGTTACGCCATTCGATGGGTCTTAACAGTTGATGAAACCTCGGACGGATGAATGCTTCGAGTGCAGAATCTATGGTGGTGCAGTTGCTGATGAGTGTTAGTTGTTGGAGCGCCAGATCGTGAAAGGTGGGGAAACGATGTCAGAGGCTTCTTCACAGTGGATTACCGATGAGGTCTTGAGTCGACTCAAGGATGCGCCAAATGAACGCGTTCGATCGATTAGCGAGGCACTTGTCCGTCACCTTCACGCCTTCATTCGCGAGATCGAGCCGACCATGAGTGAGTGGGAGGCGGCAATTGGATTTCTCACCACTGTTGGACAGATGTGCACGCCAGAACGTCAAGAGTTCATCCTTCTCTCCGATACCCTCGGTGCCTCGATGCTCGTCGATGCTCTGAACTACCAGAGCGCGGGGAGTGAGACGGAGAGTACCGTCCTCGGTCCGTTCTACGTGTCTGATACACCGGTCTTTGAGAACGGGGTGGCGATCGACGCGGGAATGCCAGGTGTGACCCTTTACGTCGATGGGAAGATCGTCGATGAGTTCGGCAATCCTTTAGTGGGCGTCACCATCGATACCCGGCAGTCCGATAGTGATGGCTTTTACGACGTACAGCGCTCGGAATCGCTGCGCTATCTTCGTGGCCGATTTACGAGTGACAGCAATGGTCGTTTCTCTTTTTGGTCGATTCTTCCGTCGAGCTATCCAATCCCCGACGACGGACCGGTCGGTGCGATGCTCAAGGCACAGGGTAGGCACCCGTATCGCCCAGCACATGTACATTTTCGTTTTTTTGGCGATGAGGTCACGCCGTTGGTTACACACATTTTCGTCGCTGGGGACCAATATCTTGAATCCGATGCGGTATTTGGCGTCAAGGACTCACTCGTGGAGCGCTTCGATCTCCATGATCCCGCCGAGGCTCCAGCTGATCATCCAGTCACCTCTCAATTTGCACAGTTGAAACGAACATTTGTTTTGAAACGAGCCGACCGATGAAACTATCTAGCGGAACACCTAGAACTAGGAGCGAAAGATCTATTCGATGACGAAACAGCTGACTTTGATGATTGTGCATGCGCACCCCGATGATGAGGTCATTCCCACCGGAGGACTCCTAGCTCGCTGTGCTGATGAGGGTATCCGGACGGTTTTGGTTACCTGCACCGACGGCTCGCAGGGGTTTGGGCCTGATTTTGTGAACTCAGGAGAGCCCGGGCATGACCCGTCGGATGTCGCAGCGGTCCGCAAGATCGAGCTGGAACGATCCTGTGCCGCACTCGGCGTGACACATATTGAACTTCTCGGGTACCGCGACTCTGGGATGGAGGGCTGGGAGGCAAATAAGCATCCTGATGCGTTTTGCCGGGCCGACCTTGAAGATGCCGCGCAGCGATTGGCGACTCTCATTGAGCACTATCGGCCGGATGTGCTGATTACCTATGGGAATAATGGTGGATCGGGACACCCAGATCACGTGAATGCCCACCTCATTACTCTGCTTGCCGATGACCTGACCCAGATTGCGAGCAAGCTGTATTTCGTTATTCGGTCGTCGGAGTTTGCCGAACGGGTTCTTATCGAGCGGGAGAAGATTACGATCCCCAATCAAAAGCCGGAATCTGGTCGATCGATTCCGCGACCTCAGTTTGACCATCTGGTGACGACCCGGATCGATACTCGATCAACGATCTCGCGGAAAAAAGAAGCCCTTCATGCGCATCTCAGCCAGCTGAATGGCTCTCATTGGGTCTATCTATCTGATGACGCACTCGAGCGGGTCTTTGTCGAAGAGACCTATATTCGTGCACGCGACAAAACTGGGGCATCACTTCCCGAGTCCGATATCTTCGCCGGACTACGTCCCTAGAAATGCCTGAGGAGACAGGAGATAGTTCATGGTGAGTGAAGCAGTTGATTTTGTGCGATCACACGCGCGTGCCGTCCTCATGACCCATCGTCGTGATGGAGGAACTCAGGCTTCGCCGATCCGTGTCCGGGTCGATGAGAGTGGGACCATCGTGGCAACCACAAGAGCCACGACCGCTAAAGCTCGAAACCTCACGCGAGACCCCTCATGCGCGCTCTGTGTCATCTCCGATGCATGGCGTGGGCCATGGCTCACCATTGAGGCAACAGCGGAGATCGTGGCACTGCCTGACGCTCTTGGACAGCTACACGCGTTCTATCTCGCACGCGACGGCAAAGTGGACGATCAGGCGGATTTCGAGGAGATGATGCAAAACGAGCAGCGGATAATTATCCGATTTACGCCAGTCCGCTCCTCAGGTACGGCGCTCACCACGTAAGAGTCAGCTGGGCACAGAGTTTGGGTTTGGGCAGACTTTCTCGCCTGCTCACTGCTTTATAGCATCGCGGATCTTGGCAGGGGTGAGGGCGTCCATTGCCTCGACGATTGGATCAACACCTGGTCGAGCGGTAATGATTCGGACGATCGCCTCATCGAGTCCCTCTGCGAGCTGAGCGAATCGTGCCGGCGCATCTTGAGCGTTTCCAAAATAGCCAACGAGATTGAGAAATTCATCGGGGACGAGATCTACAAGATCGACGAGTGGTGCACCATCTGCTCGGCGTTCTTCTAAATCGAGGAACAGATCGTCAAAACCCATCCGGCCAAAGTGACCGCGGTACGAAAGCGAGCGATCGACACCCGGCCGTGCAAGTCCGTAGCCGAGTACCTGCACGCCGAATGCCCTTCGCGCTGCAGCAACGTCATCGTCGATGCAGACTCGAATGTACATGGACATCTTGACCTCACTCCGGTCCCGGTTTGCTCGTTTGAGGCCGAGACCGAGCTGTTCGTTGCTCCAAGCAATCTGGCTTGGGGTCGCCCAGTTCAGGCAGACTCCGTCAGCGATCTCACCGGCAAGGTGAAGCATCTGTGGACCAAGTGCTGCAAGGTAGACCGGCACACCAGGTGTTGGAGGCGGAATCTTGAGATGGTCAACTTGGATGACGGGGCCGTCATAGGTGGTCTCTGTTCCGGAGAGAACTTGACGCAAAATCTCGACATAATCGCGCATGATCGCGATGGGACGGTCCGGCATACCGAGGCCACCCCAGTATTTCGCTCCTGCTCCGCCAGCGCCGACTCCAAGCACAAAATTTCCCTGACCAACTTGGCCAACAGTTGCCGCCTGATTTATGAGCGTGTCGAGATGCCACCCTTTGGCAGCAGGGATAACAGCAATACCAGTTCTCAAGGGTGTCCCTGTCAGCAATTCAGTTCGAGATGACCATGCCGAACACACATGGAAGGCGTCTGGCACAGACATGGAGTTCGTCCACATACTCTCGTAGCCATGTCCGATCGCTTCATCGCTCAAATCGGTGTGCTCCCGCAACGAGAGACCGAGACGCTGATCGAGACCGACACCGATAATCATCTACGACCTCCAAATCGATCTCGCTGAAACTACTGAGCGTCAAGTATCTCATGTAGCTGCTTGACAGATCTCATCTCGGCGTTGGGAGGGCTAACGTATTCTCGACCAAGTAAGACTCACTCGAGGGGGAACGATGGCAGACGGAACGACTCCAGTACACATTGATGATGAAATGGCTGCTCGCATTGGCGGAGCATTTGATGACAAGAAGCCACTCGTTGTCGCGTATGTGGACGCCGATGGTCAGGCGCACCTTTCGTTTCGCGGCTCAACCCAGGGTTTCAGTGACACGCAGCTTGCAATTTGGGTTCGAGAGGCTGGTGGAGGCCTATTGAAGGCTCTTCCAAACAACCCGCGTCTCTCGTTGATGTATCGCGATACTGCGACAAAGCTCTCCTATTTGATCTACGGGCGAGCGTCTGTTGTTACAGATCCCGCCGTCTCGCAGTCCATCTACGACAACAGCCCGCAGGGCGAGCGCGATCGTGACCCAGAACAAAAGGGCGTTGCGATCGTGATCGACGTAGATGCAATAGAGGGTGGAAATGCTGACAAGCGAATCAATATGCGTGGATAGCATTCCGCTTGAATGGCGTTCTTGCCAGAAAAGCACATCGGTGTGAACGCGTTCACTACGCTTCGTGCGTGTCCATGGCCGCAAACGATCTAGAGCTTTTGAATTTTGATTGTCCGCGTTGCTCAGTAGCGGTCACCGAGCGGTTTTACGGGCCATGTGAGAGCTGTCGATTGGACCTAAGAGCCAATCAGCGATCAGAGGCGCGTGATATTGAGGCGACGGCTTACGAACCAAAGATGAATGTCACACCGAATTTCGTGGCAACAAAAGAATGACGAAATCGTACAAGTGCGTTGCAGTCAACTTAACGAGGAGCTGAGCCACAGTTAACTCGTCGCCCTCGAGTGGCCGTACCGTTCGCTCCATAAGGGATAGGTCGCGGACGACCATGATCGCGACACGGAAGAATGCAACCTCTGCGCTATCGCTGGCAATCTTGCCGGCCAACGGAGTTTGGGTTAGCCCTCCCAATCCTCAATGATCTGCCCTGAGCTTCTTCGGAAGAGAGGGATCGCCCCAAGCGAGTGGACAAGATTCGCATCCTCTCCCAGATTGGCTTGCCAAGCTTTTGCTTCGGAGAGAAGAGTTCCAACTGCAACTGGAATCGCGTCGACTTCCCGCAGCAGACGGATGGCTGCATTGATCGATGCTCCAGTGGAGATCACGTCGTCCACAATGGCAACGCGACGATGTGCAACTGCCCCAAGTCGCTCTCGGTCGAGAAGAAGTCGCTGATTTGCATCCGTCGTAATCGTGCGGACGTTCACCACGGCAGCATCTGCAAGATGGATCTTTGGGGTCTTTTGCAAGATGATGTAATCATCGAGTCCCAGGGCTCGCGACACTTCGAGCGCAACGGGAATTCCCATCGAGGCAACAGATACCACAAGGTCAATATCGAACGGTCGAAGGAGCGCGGCGAGTTCGCCCCCAGCTACCTCGAGAAAATGGACTCCGAGGTCGACCGTGATCATCAGAGCGATAGCAAGGTTCTCGCTCAACGGGACGACTGGGAGGGCCTTTTGCTGGGTCCCAATCCTTGCTGAATATGTAGCGATCTTCTCAACCATGGATTGATCGTTATCGTTTCTCTCAGAAAACACAAGACCTTCTCATCTTCTCGAGCTGACGCCGACGGGAAAATTTCCACCGGGCTCTCGCTTAGAATCGTCGTTCGTGGTCAGTACGGAGATCGTCGGGAACTTCTGCAATGCGCTATGAACGGGCAAGCGCGGGACAGCGCAGTTGGCCCATTTGGTTCACAAAGCCCAGGCGGAGGCTCTTTCTTATCGCTGTCGTGGTCATCCTCGCAGTGTCCACATTTTTCGTAAGCAAAGGATCCGATCACTTCGCGGCTGTCACAGGGTCTCGGTCTGATGTGAAGGCTACGGAGCAAGTCTTTCTTGCTGCGAGTGTGTTGATCGATAATTTGGGATCACCCGTGCCACCGCCGCAGCTCACTGCTCACTGGCTATTGACCTCTCACCCGATTGCACGTGGTGGAAATGACGTGGTTGCGAGCCACTATCCGTGGATCGATGGCAATGGTCACTTTGTACCTCTCTCGCCGAGCAAAGCTGCTGCTCTTCAACGGGCACAGGCAAATGTCATTAGGCGTCTATTTGCAGGACGTCGCCCAGAGGGTGCCCTACCGCAGACTCTCGATGAACTTGCTCAAGTGATCCATGAAGAGAGTGGTCGAAACCCAACACTCTCTGGACCTGGGGGCGCCTCCATCGTAAGTTGGCTACGGGTAACCATCGTGCACGATGTTGCGACTCTTGAGGCGCACGTCAACGTGTGGGAATCTACCCCCACGTTGAAAAAGCACGGATCGCAGGACGATCTCGTTACTCAGGTGAATACAAGTCAGGTCGATGCCCTTGCCTCTATGAAGCGGATTGGCTCTCATTGGATGATCACAAAGTTGAGCCAGGGTCCCTGGCAACAGGCAACATAACGAATACTCTCCGATTCGTTTTTTCACTTCATCGACCAAGCAGATATCGGCTCGCTGGCTAAATAGATTGTGAGATGCGAGCGAGTTTGAGCCTGGTATCAGCGGATACCGGACAACGTGTTCAGCGGTAATTGATTGATTGAGAGTGACACTGGACTCTCGCGCGTGGTGGTGGATGAGGGTCGGGTTCTCGCAGTAGGACCCTGTTTTATTGCCACGAGAGGTAAAGATCTGCTGGGCTAGATGACTACCCGGTTTCATTTGTGCTCAAAAACTCTGCCAATAGGGGTGAATCTGACCAAATTTATTTCAAAATTTTTTGAATAGTCATGATTTATAGGGCATTTTATTACGAAACGTCTTCATTGTTTCGTGATATAACTTGGGAGTGGATCGAAAATGGTTCACGACATCTAGATAAGATGTGGCAGTAAAACCTATATTTCTACGGGGGGTAGATCGTGATTAGTACGTTTCGTAATCTTGCTAAACGAACTGCCGTCGTTAGTGGGGCGGTTCTTGTAGCCACCACACTTTCGACTGCATCAGTCGTTTCAGCTTCGGCCAAGACCTGTCATTCGGCGAATGGCTTTAAGGTTTCCGGTCCAACAGCCAAGGCAACTTGTGCTGGACTTGCCTATTACGCCGGAAAGACCATTACTTGGGTCGCAGCGGACAACGTCGGTGGTGGATTCGACCAGAACGCACGAGCCTATGCTCCGTATCTGTCGAAATACCTTGGCGCAAATATCAACGTCATCAACATCCCTGCCGGTAACACGGTTGCTGGTATGAACTATGTGGCTGGAACCAACAATTCGAACCCTGGTCTCACCGTCGGTTGGCTGAACATTGGGCCGATCGTTGAAGACAAGGTGCTTAACATTGCTGGTGGCGTGCAGTTCAACGCAGCTGGTGAGGCGATGCTCGGAGGGACTGCTCCGAACTACACAATCACCGTTGCCTACAAGTCCGCTGCCTGTGCCTCATGGGACAACGGTCTTGCCGGATTGCTTGCGAACAACAGCGCAACAAACGTTGTCACCGAGCCCATTCAGACCACTGGATCAACAACCTTCAACGAAATGATGCTTAACGGTATCTTCGGTATTCACTACAAGGCGATCCCTGGATATGCCTCAACGACTCAGGTCGTTCAGGGCTGGGCACGTGGAGATGGATGCATCATCACGACACCGCTGTCGAGCGCAGGGCCATTCCTTGCTGCTGGCACTGCAGTTGCGTTGATCAGTAACGTGACAGTTCCTTCGACAACGGCATACGCGCAGTACCTGACTGGTGTTCCTAACTATCTGCAGGCAGAGAAGACCTACGCTAAGTACATCGTTAGCAAGACTTCAAAGGCTGCAGTTGTTCCGTTGAATGAGGCTGGTCACACGGTGCGAGTGTTCTTCGTGCCACCAAAGACGCCACAGACCGAACAGGCAGCGCTTCGTGCTGCATTTAAGTGGGCTGGTTTGAACAACAACCTGCACACCTACCTTGCATCACTTGGTTCGCCATACGGATACACGGATCCAAAGACGTGCAAGACGGGATACCTCAAGTACCTCGCCTACACGTACAAGGTGAAGCCATTCTTGGCAGCTATCGGCGGTTGATTTGAATTGAGGATCGAGGTCCTCATCAGCAGGACAGTTGGGGCCATCTGCATATGCAGATGGCCCCAACTTTTTTCTCAAAGATTTGGCATTGTTTGCCCGCCACGGCCCTCTTCAGGCCGGAAGACGTCACGGCGATTTATTACTCGCAAAGTTGACCGGTGAGATAGTCCTGTGCTTGTCGATCATTCCGAGCAGATCGACAGCGATCCCCATGCATCAGCGACAGAAACTGATCTTTCTCTGCTCTTCCACCGTCGGTTGAGAGCGGTTACCGATCCAGGACCACCGACCTTGTCGTAACAGTCGTGTTTTTGATTAAACCGAAGGCCATATATGACAATAGCCACTGTCAAATTCTATGAAAATTCTGGTCAGCTTGCTACAGATTCTTCATTGAGACTGAATTTTGCCGTTTGGTAACAATATGCTACAAAGGAAGTTCTCAACAATCTTGAGCTATTCAGTGTGATGAGTACTTCATCTGAAATACCCATAGGGGGGTTTACCTCGCTTAGCAGTTTACGAGTAAAAGGCCGAAAAATGGTGGTGATTTGCGGCGCAGCAGTGTCCGCAGCAGCCCTTTTAACCGGTCCAGTGACGTCCGTTTCCGCTGCGACAAAAACCTGTCATTCAGCAAACGGTTACAAAGTATCCGGTAGCGATGCGGCAAATGTATGTGCCGGACTCAAGTACTACGCGGGTAAGACGATCACCTTCGTTGCTCCTGATTCACCAGGTGGAGGGTTTGATACCCAGGCCCGTATCTACGCTCCCTATCTCGCGAAGTATCTCGGCGCACAGGTCAATGTCCTGAACATTCCAGCTGGCAGCACAGTAGCCGGCATGAACTATGTCGCCGGAACGAACAGTGTGGCGAACGGCTTGACCACTGGTTGGCTGAACTACGGCGCGATCATTCAAAACAAGATCTTGGGCACGCCGGGTATTCAGTTCAATCCGGCCGGAGAGGTCACGCTCGGAGCTACTGGGGCGGGTCTGTCGGCAGTGCTCGCTCTGAAATCGGCCTCATGCGCTCAATGGGATGGTGGCTTTAATCAGCTTTTGGCGAACCAGTCGGCCTCAAATCCGATCACCGAACCTGTCAATATCACTGGTACTGCTACCGTAACTCTGTTGAATTTGAATGGAACCTTCGGTCTTCACTATCGCGCGCTTGCTGGCTATTCTTCGACCAGTCAACAGCTGGCTGGTTGGCTCCGTGGCGATGGCTGTGTTATCTACACAGCGATTACCTCTGCCGTTCAGTACGTTGTCTCCGGCCAGGCTGTTCCGCTTCTGGTGAACTTGCCAGTTCCGCAAGCGAGCAAGTACTACAGCTATTTCAGTAACGTTCCTTCATTTGCTCAGGCTGAGAAGGCGGTATATACGAAGAAGCATCCAGCTACCAAGCTTGAGGCTCTCGGCGCAATCGCGGTTGCCGACTCGTCCGGTGGTGCCCGAGTGTTGTTCGTTCCACCGAAGACTCCAAAGATCTACCAGGCAGCTCTTCGGTCGGCGTTTAAATTTGCCGGCATGAATCCGAACTTGGTCTCCCAGGAGTTGCAGCTCGGTAGCGAGGGCGGATACCTCTCGCCGAAACAGTGCAAATCGCTTTACCTCACCTGGTTGGCCTCTGGTCTCAAGGTGAAGCAGTTCCTCGCTCCCCTTGGAGGCTGAGTTCTTCCGTAGTTTGAAAGCTGATTGTCGCTGAAATAGGTGAGGTCACCCGTGAAAGCGGGTGACCTCACCTCGTTAATTCTGGAAACCAACCAGAACTTACCCATCACCTTGCTGGATTAACCTGGCAAAAACTGAGGAGATCGATGTGGCGGCGGTGAAGTTCGTCATTCTTGGCGGTGGTCCAGCAGGAGTTGAGGCAGCAGCGACGGCATCTCGAAATGGCGCTCAAGTGACCTTGATTGAGCGTGAGATCGTCGGAGGTGCAGCCAACCTCTGGGACTGCATTCCCTCCAAGGCAATGATCGCCATTGGCGGCGTCCGCGCACTTGCCCAGCGTTCGAAATCGTCTGGCATGGAACTCCACTGCGACGACCCTGACCTTGATGTTCTTCGGGCACGCATGGCATCGATCTCCGAGCAACTCTCCCATTCGACCGAACGCCAGCTCAAGGGTCAAGGGGTCAACATGATTCGCGGGACAGGTCGCCTTGTCGACGAGCACCATGTTGCGGTGATCACGGAGTCGGAGAACTCTGAGGAACTCCTCCTTGAAGCCGACGCCGTACTCTTAGCGACTGGCTCTTCCCCCCGAATCCCTCCATGGGCAGTCGTGGACGGCAACCGTGTCATGACGACGCGTCATGCCTATCCGCCTTTAGTGATCCCAGAGCATCTTGTGGTCATTGGCTCAGGGGTTACTGGGGTGGAATTTGTCCACCTATTTCGCTCGTTTGGTAGCAAGGTTTCTCTCGTTGTCTCACGCCAGCAGGTTCTCCCGCAGAAAGATCCTGAGGTCGCCGCCGCTTTGGAGACTGATTTTCTGCAGAGCAACGTTGCCCTTATCAAGGGTGCACGGGCGGACCGACTCGATGTAAGCGATGACGGAGTCGTGGTCCACTGCGAAGATGGAAGAGCGATTGCGGGTAGCCACGCACTTCTCGCAATTGGTTCGGTTCCGGCCTCAGCTGGGCTCGGACTCGATTGTGCCGGAATCGAGGTCAACAGCTCTGGTTACGTGGTGATTAATCAGCACTGTCAGACAAACGTTCGCCACATCTACGCTGGCGGCGATCTTTCTGGCCGGCTTCAGCTTGCCTCAGTTGCAGCGATGCAAGGTCGCAAGATCGCTGAGCACGTTGTCGGGCTGCACACAAGAGATCATCGCCATCTTGACTACGACAAAGCAGCGTCGGCTATTTTTACTGAACCTGAGATAGCCGATGTCGGGCTTGCTGAAGCAGAGGCCTTCGCACTTGGTCAGAAGATTCGTGTTACCAAAGTGCCATTTGCGGTTAATGCAAAGGCGATGATTGACGGTGATCCGCGAGGCTTTGTGAAGCTGGTCTCGGATCCAAACACCGGAGTTGTGCTTGGGGGATCGATTGTGGGAGCTCACGCCGCAGAACTGATCAGTGTGATCGCGCTTGCGGTACACGCCAACCTACGAGTGGATGACATCGCTGACACACTGTTCGTGCATCCTTCGCTCTCCGATGTAATAGCGGCGGCTGCTGACTAAGGCGCTGTTGATTTCTCGCGTTTTTTTAATCCAGAAGCGAGGATCTTCTTCGCAACTTGGACGTCGCTCTCGCGCGGTCCAGCGCCCTCGCCAGGAACTTCAAGCAGTGCAGGCGCGTGTGCGATCGAAGGGTGACTTAGGAAGTTGGCGAGCGCGGTCGCTCCGATCGCGCCCTCGCCAAGATTCTCGTGCCGATCTCTATTCGATCCAAACGCAACTTTGGAGTCATTGAGATGCAGACAGACCAGACGTTTTAGGCCAACTGTCGACTTGATCTCTTTGACTACCAAGTTCACCTCCTCGGAGGTGTTGTAAGCGACACCAGAGGCAAATAGGTGCTGGGTATCAACACACAGGCCTAATCGCGCATCGTTTCCTGCTGCATCGATGATGCCGGCAAGTTCTTCGAAACTTCTGCCTATCGTTCCCCCGGCACCTGCGGTATTTTCGATGAGGATCTTGGCACTTGGTTCTCCAGCGAGTTTTGTCGCGCCCTCGAGCGCTCCAACGAGTGCCTCAGCGATTCTTGGAGTAACAGCATCGATCCCTTGGCCGAGATGACTTCCGATGTGGAGAACAACTCCTTCGGCTCCGAGGCCGGTCGCAACAGCGAGATGCTCAACGAGGCAGGTAAATGATTTGTCTCGAAGCACATCGTTGCCGGTGGCAAGGTTGATGAGATAAGGGGCATGGCAAAACACACCACGAACCGATTTCGATTGTTTGGCGCGGAGCCGAAACGATTCGAGTACATCATCGGGAGGAGCGTCAGATTTCCACCTTCTTGGGCTCAGCGCAAAGATCTGAATCGACTCAGCACCCATCTCCTCTGCCCGGTCAAAGGCCTTTGTAACTGCTCCGGCGACGCTGACCTGTGCCCCAATTCTCATTTGCTCAACCTACAGGGCCTGGCCGGTTAGCGGCGCGAGCTGATTCCCCTAATCTTGAGTCATGACCCGGTATTTCTTCGTGCGCACCTTTGGTTGCCAGATGAACGAGCACGACTCAGAACGCATAGCTGCCGATCTCTACGCTGAAGGCTATGAGCGCACCGAGGATCAGGATCAGGCTGATGTGATCGTATTGAACACCTGCTGTATTCGAGAGAACGCAGACAAGAAGCTTTACGGTCACCTCGGAGCTTTGAAGACTTTGAAGGAACACAAGCCCGACCTTCAGATCGCGGTTGGTGGATGTCTTGCTCAAAAGGATCGAGGGGAGCTCTTAGAACGAGCACCTCACGTCAATGCGGTATTTGGCACACACAACATCGGTCGTGTTGCTGACCTGCTTCGCAGCTCGCATCGAGAGGGTCGGGGCGTGCTCGAAATACTTGACAGTTCCACTGATGTCGATCCTTTTCCTTCGGCTCTCCTCGTGCGTCCAGAGCTTCCCTATGCCGCCTGGGTCACCGTTCAGGTTGGCTGCGATAACTCCTGTGCGTTTTGCATTGTGCCGTCAGTACGTGGTCCGGAAAAGAGCCGCCCATTTGGGGATCTCCTGCGGGAGGTGAGCGATCTCGCCCTCACGGGTACTACTGAGGTCACATTGCTCGGTCAAAACGTCAACTCCTATGGGCGGGATCTAACGCTTCGGGTCCGGGCTGGTGAAGTTCAAGATGTTGAGGCACTTTGCGGACTGAGTTGGGCACAGGGATCGCAGAGGCGAGCCCGTCCGTTATTCGCAGACCTCATGATTGCTGTTGGTGATATCCCTGGAATTCGGCGAGTGCGGTTTACGAGTCCGCATCCGAAGGACCTCCGTCCTGAGACGATCGAAGCAATGGCCACCGCTCCCGCGGTCTGTGAGCATCTGCATCTTCCGCTTCAGTCGGGAAGTGACCGCGTACTCTCGCTCATGCGTCGGGGGTATACCGCCGAGCGTTATCTCGACCGGCTCAATCGCGCCCGTCGTGAGATCGACGATCTGGCGGTAACGACGGACATCATCGTTGGTTTTCCTGGCGAGACCGAGGAGGACTTTGCCGCCACGCTTGAATTGGCCGCGGAGGTCGAATACGACACGGCATTCACCTTTATCTTTTCACCTCGCCCAGGAACTTTGGCAGCTGAAATGGTGGATGATTTTGTGCCCGACGAGATCATCCAAGAGCGATTCGATCGCCTGAAGGCCGTTGTTGACCGCTCCTCTCTCCGTAAGCATGAGCAACGTATAGGCCGTCACGAGGAGGTCGTCATCGAGGGGCTATCGCGCCGTGACTCCTCCGTGCTGTCAGCACGAACCCGCCAAGGAAAGTTGGTTCATTTTCCCTCTCGAGAGCAAGATCTTGATCCGGGTAGCTATGCGACCGTACGAATTATTGGTGCCGGAGCGCATCATCTCGTGGGAGACCTTGTCGAAATTGAAGATCGACCAGTCAGGCCATCTCGACGGCGAGCGAGCATTCCTCTGCTCGTGGAGTAGGACCGCTTCGAAGACCAATTACTCGCCAGATAGCGACAAGATATTGAGAGGAAGCAACCTAGACTAAGAGGTTGTGAGCATCTTTACCCAAGTTCTTCGTGCAGGTGAGGGCAAAAAAGTCCGAAATCTGCAAGGCGTAGTCCCTCTGATCAACGCGCTTGAAGAGGAGGTGCGAGCGCTCTCTGATGAAGATCTCGCCGGAATGACCGTTTCTTTCCGTGAGCGGTTGGCCGAGGGAGAAGACCTTAACGATCTGTTAGTTGAGGCATTTGCAGTTGTGCGAGAGGCTGCATGGCGCACTATCGGACAGCGGCACTATGACGTTCAGCTGATGGGCGGTATGGCACTTCATTTTGGTTGGATCTCTGAGATGCGAACCGGTGAGGGCAAGACTCTGGTTTCAACGCTTGCTGCCTATCTCAATGCCCTTCCTGGCACTGGTGTTCATATCGTTACGGTGAATGATTACCTCGCTCGCCGAGACTCGGAGTGGATGGGTCGTGTCTATCGAGCTCTAGGTATGACTGTGGGTCTTGTCTCCGCTGAGGTCGATGATTTTGAAGAAAAGCGCAAGGCCTACGCAGCCGACGTGACCTACGGGACCAACACTGAGTTTGGATTTGATTATCTACGAGACAACATGGCAATTGAACGTGATCAGATGGTACAGCGAGGTTATGGTTTTGCCATCGTCGACGAGGTTGACTCTATTCTGATCGATGAAGCTCGGACGCCGCTCATCATCAGTGGGCCGTCAAACGAGTCAACTCAGCTGTACTACCAATTCGCTTCGGTTGTTCGAAGTCTCCAGCGTGAGGTCGACTACGAAGTTGACGAGGAGAAACGCACGGTTGTGCCAACTGAGGATGGAATAGCCAAGGTCGAACGACAGTTGGCGATAGAAAATCTCTACGACAGCGCGGTCGTAAACTATGTGCACCAGCTCGGAAAGGCACTTGAGGCCAAGGAGCTTTACCGTCGCGACAAGGATTACATCGTCGCCGAGGGACAGGTGAAGATCGTTGATGAGTTCACCGGAAGAATTCTCGATGGTCGCCGTTGGTCAGATGGGCTTCATCAAGCGGTAGAGGCAAAAGAACGCGTAAACATTCTTGATGAGAATCACACTTGGGCGACCGTAACGCTGCAGAACTATTTCCGCATGTACGAGAAATTGTCGGGAATGACCGGTACCGCAGAGACCGAGGCTGCTGAATTTGCCTCCACCTACAACCTCCAGGTCGTTCCCATTCCGACAAACCGAGAGAACGTCCGTCAAGATTTTCCCGATCTGATCTTCAAGACCGAGGATGCAAAGTTCAACGCCGTCGTTGAGGACATTGTTGAGCGTTACGAGAAGGGTCAGCCTGTTCTCGTTGGAACGGCATCGGTCGAAAAGTCAGAGCACCTCTCGCGACTTCTTGACAAGCAGGGGATCCCCCACGCCGTGTTGAATGCGAAGTATCACGCCCGGGAGGCTTCGATCGTTGCCCAAGCGGGACGATTGCATGCAATAACTGTCGCGACGAATATGGCTGGTCGAGGCGTTGACATTCTTCTTGGTGGAAGTCCAAGCGGCCTGGCTGAGGATGCGCTTGCAGTTATGGGCCTCTCTCGGGGCGATGAGATTGGTGACCAACAATATGAACAACTCCTAGCGCGATTCACCCAAGAGTGTGAGATCGAGGCGGCAAAGGTTCGTGAACTTGGTGGCCTCTACGTTCTTGGAAGTGAACGTCACGAATCTCGACGTATTGACAATCAGTTGCGCGGCCGAGCGGGGCGTCAAGGCGACCCCGGCGAAAGTCGATTCTTTCTTTCGCTTGAAGATGAGCTCATGCGCCTGTTTGCAACAGGTGCAATGAGTTGGGTGATGGATCGTGCGTTGCCAGACGATACGCCGATCGAGGCTCGCATGGTGACGAAGGCGATCGAGCGTGCGCAAAATACGGTTGAGCAGAAGAACGCGGAGGTCCGCAAGGACGTTCTGAAATATGACGAAGTCATGAACGAGCAACGCAAGGTCATCTATGAACGTCGGATGCAGGTTATCGATGTCCAAGATCTCCGAACACGTACCCTTGAGCTGTTGGAGGATCGGGTTAGCGGCGTCGTTACCGATTGTTGCCCATCTGAATATGCAGAGGATTGGGACCTGAACCGACTCGTTCACGAGATATCGGCCTATTACCCAACCCAGTTTTCAGCAGCGGATCTCGCTCAAGCTGAGAACGTGGAACAGCTGCTCGAAAGTGTCGGTGCTGAGGCGATCGAATTCTATGAAAAGCGTGAGAGTTCGCTGCCGGGCGGAGAAGAGATTGCTCGCCAGATTGAACGCCAGGTCATGTTGCAGACGATCGACCAGCGTTGGCGTCAGCATCTCTCCGAGATGGACTATCTGCGAGAGGGAATTCACCTTCGTGGCCTCGCTCAAACCGATCCTTTGGTGGCTTGGCAGCGCGAGGGATTCGAGATGTTTGGTCACCTTATGGACGCGATCGATGATGATTTTTTGCAGCACGTGACCCACGTAGAAGTACTTGTCGATGAGGCGCAGTCAACGCCTGACTACTCAAGAGCGACCTTCGAGGCGGCA
Organism: uncultured Acidimicrobiaceae bacterium; assembly: GCA_903907185.1. GTDB lineage: Bacteria > Actinomycetota > Acidimicrobiia > Acidimicrobiales > Bog-793 > CAIVND01. Next base: position 10,645 of record CAIVND010000059.1, on the reverse strand, counting down.
GACGATCCGGCGGTCGGCCTTAGCGCTCTTCCTCCGATGCTCGAGTCTGATCCTGCTCAGCCAGGTCCGGTAAGTTCGCCACAGCGTGCTGGTCTTCCGACCGTTGCCGGGATACCTGTCTCCGCACCAAAGGTTGGGCGCAATGATCCATGTCCGTGTGGATCTGGACGCAAATACAAGCTCTGCCACGGCGCGAACTGATTCACGGTGCCAGACCAACGCCCAGTGGGCGCAGGGGGCGACTCTGCCTCCGATCACTCTGATATGCCGGCTGTGCTGAGTGAGCTTCGATCTCGCCTCAGCGCTGCGGAGAGCTATCTGCGACTCGATGATCTTCAAACTGAATTGAGCGGCCTCGAAGATCAAGTGGGGGCTCCAAACCTTTGGAATGACCCCGATCAAGCGAGAAAGATCACGACCGCCTATACGCGGGTCAAGAGCGATGTCGATCTGCTGGCCGACCTCGGACAGCGATTAGATGATGCGGGGGTGCTCTATGAGATGGCACTCGATGAGGGTGCTGACACACTCCGTGAGATCACGGAGGAACTCACCGCTCAGACCAGTTCGATTGGAGGAGCGCTCAGCGACCTCGAACTTCGGAGTCTCTTTTCAGGTGAATTCGATGAGCGTGATGCCATCGGCGAGATCCATGCTGGTGCGGGAGGAACCGATGCTCAGGATTGGGCGGAGATGATGCTCCGAATGTACCTTCGATGGGCAGAACGGCGTGGCTTTAGTGTCGAGGTGGATGAGGTTACTCAGGGGAACGAGGCCGGAATTCTCTCCGCCACCTTCATCGTCCGTGGTCAGTACGCCTATGGACTTCTCTGCGCGGAACGAGGAGTGCATCGTCTTGTGCGTATGTCGCCCTTTGATTCTCAGCACCGCCGTCAAACGAGTTTTGCCAGTCTCGAGGTGATCCCTTTCCTCGATGATTTGGAGGATCTTGTCGAGATAAACGATGGCGATCTCAGGATCGATACCTATCGAGCGTCGGGAGCAGGTGGCCAGCACATCAATGTCACCGACTCCGCGGTGCGGATCACCCATCTTCCGACTGGCGTCGTCGTGTCCTGTCAAAATGAACGCAGTCAACTGCAAAATAAAACGAAGGCGATGCAGGTGCTCGCGGCAAAGTTGGCAGAACGCCAGCGCGAGGAGCGGCAAGCTGAGCTGAATGCGATCGCTGGTCCCCAATCCGATGTCGCCTGGGGCTCTCAGATGCGCTCATACGTGATGGCCCCATTTCAACTTGTCAAAGATCTACGTACCGATGAGGAGACGGGAAATGTGGATGCGGTGCTCGACGGTGATCTTGATGGATTCATGGCTGCTTACCTTCGTTGGCGCAGAACAAATGAGCCGAACTGATACAGCTAGTACGTCGTGAGCTGCATATTACGAATCATTGCGATTACATCAACAACGATGTCACTCGTCAGCGTCGCCACTTTTTGAAGGTGGTGAACTAGGGTTTGCCGATAAGCCAAGCCAACCGGCTGCGCCAAACCTCTACGCTTCACAGTGTGGGGGCGAGGGTACCTTTCGATCGAAATTGCACTCCATGAGAGGACGGGACCGAAACAATGATCCGCATCGATAACGTCACGAAGTCCTATATTGCCGGCATCGATGCACTCTCTGGTCTGTCGTTAGAGATTGATCGGGGAGAGTTCGTCTTTCTCGTTGGAGCTTCTGGCTCTGGCAAGACGACATTCTTGAAACTCCTCCTTCGCGAGGAGACTCCCGACGCGGGGAGTATCTGGGTCGCCGGTCGTGACATTGGTCGACTCGCTCCTGCGAGGATTCCCTATCTTCGGCGAAATCTCGGTTGCGTCTTCCAAGATTTTCGCCTCCTGCCAAACAAAACAGTTGCCGAAAATGTTGCCTTCGCACTTGAGGTGATTGGCCAATCTCGGGCAGTGATTCAGACTCAGGTCACGCAAGTTCTCGATCTCGTGGGTCTCGGCCAAAAAATGGACCGTCGGCCGCATGAACTGTCCGGTGGTGAGCAGCAGCGCGTTGCCATTGCTCGAGCATTTGTGAATCGGCCACTCGTACTACTTGCTGACGAACCAACAGGGAACCTCGATCCGGCTACAAGTTCTGGAATCATGAAGCTGCTGGAGAGGATCAACAAGACAGGAACTACGGTCTTAATGGCGACGCATGATGTGGGAATCGTCGACGAGATGCGACGTCGGGTGATTCAACTCGAACATGGACATCTCGTTCGCGATCAGGCGCGTGGGATCTATGGGGACGCCTCGGAGACGCAGAGTCGTAGTGTCTCGTCGATCACGGTTGGAACAGTCCCCTTGGACGAGGATGCGGAGCTTGACCTGATGCCACACCGTCCTGTGCGGGCGCGTCGTGGGCATCGATGACCACGAGGAAAATGAACAAAAGAGTATTCACAAAGTCAGCGGAGGGATAGGGAAGAATGGCAGTCTCCTTTGACTACGTCGTAAAAGAGACGGCAGCAAACCTTTGGCGCAATCGCGTCATGGCGCTCGCTGCTGTACTTACCGTTGCAGTTTCGCTCTCGCTTGTCGGTACGGCTTTGCTCTTGCGGCAGGTGGTCAACCGCCAGATCGGCCAGTGGTCGAACAATGTGAGTTTGCAGATATTTATGAACGCGAATGCGACGCCTCAACAGCTGAGTGAGGTGAAAGTACTCATATCGCAAGAGCCGCAGATCACAAAGTGCACCTATCTCAATCACCAGGCTTCTTACCTACAGGCGAAGCAAGTTCTATCTGGTGAGCAGACAGCCTTCCAGGCCCTCACTCCTGCGATTACGCCGACGCTCTTCCGATGTCAACTTCAAAATGCAAATGATGCCCCCGCGGTTGCTTCAATCTTTGCCGGGGCGCCGGGAGTCTATGGGGGTCAGGCGCAATATCCACAAAAGAGCATCCGTACGATGCAGCGGATCACCAATATTTTGCAGGTAGTTCTCCTAGTCATTGCAATCGTTCTTCTGATCTCATCACTCGTGCTGATATTGAACGCTATCCGGATGGCGATCTTTGCTCGACGACGTGAGGTGAGCGTGATGAAACTCGTGGGTGCCACGAACTGGTTCATTCGTATTCCCTTCATCCTGGAGGGTCTCGTCCAAGGTCTGATCGGGGCAATTGTTGCCGCAGGCGTCGTGCTGCTCTCGAATATTGGAGTTAACTACCTTGTAAGGCACTACCTTTCTTCTTCGACCATTCCAGTAAGTCAGCTGATTGTTACGGAGGTCGTTGTTGTGTTGATCGGTGTTGTCGTTGGCGTTTTGGGATCGATTATCGCTGTCCGTCGTTTCCTCGACGTCTAGAGATCAAAGCGAACTCTTCAAACTTCTTCTACTGATGCAGACTCTTGATCTTCTTGACGGCTTCGCGGCCGATCACTCCGCTGTTGTTGTTATTGATGGTGCTGGCAAGGTAGTTGCTCAACGTGGAGATGAGGGATACAAGTTCAGACTTGCTTCGTTGACCAAGACCCTTACCGCGATGGCAATCTTTGTAGCGGTTGAGGAGGGAGTACTTACCCTTGACGATCCTGTCGGACCGAAAGGCTCGACCGTCCGCCACTTGCTCTCGCATGCCTCGGGAATCTCAATGGGCGATCGCGGTGTATCGCTCGCATTGCCTGGAGCAAAGAGGATCTACTCCAATGCGGCGTTTGAGTTGCTGGGCGACTATCTCGCCGATCAATCAGGGATTGGATTTCAGGAGTACCTCACTACTGGGGTGCTTCGTCCGATCGGCATGATGGACACGACGTGCGATGGATCCCCTGCATCGGGCGGGGTTGGAACGATCGGCGATCTAGGGCGGTTCGTTGCGGAGCTTCTCAACCCCTCACTTGTCTCCCGATCGCTATTTCACGAGGCAACCGCGGTTGCATTTCCGGGTCTTGTCGGAGTGGTGCCCGGATTTGGTCGTCAAGATCCCTGCGATTGGGGTCTTGGCTTCGAGATAAAGTCTCAGAAATATCCGCATTGGACCGGGCACCGGAACTCGAAAGATTCCTATGGGCACTTCGGCCAAAGTGGAACCTTCTTTTTGGTGGATCCTGACGCTCGATATGGGGTTGCCGTGCTCACAGACCGTGCCTTTGAACAGTGGGCGAAAGAGCTCTGGCCACCGTTTTGCGATGCAGTATTCAGCGAGGTCGTAGGAGCTCGATAGCTGAAGATCTCGTTGACTAGGGTGGTACGGTGTCAGCGGTCTTGATTTGCCAGCATGGTGGAGGAAGCAATCGATGAAGGGTGTCCTCCTCGCGGGTGGTACGGGAAGCCGGCTTTACCCGCTTACTCGCATTACAAATAAGCATCTCCTGCCGATCTTCGACCGCCCAATGATCTCCTATGGCATCGAGGCTCTCGTCAAAGCCGGGATCGGTGAGATCATGGTGGTTACCGGCGGAACTCACGCCGGAGAGTTCCTCAGACTTTTGTCAAATGGGGACGACCACGGAGTCGACCGACTCTGTTATGCCTATCAAGATCGACCAGGTGGTATTGCCGAAGCACTCGGCCTTACCGAGCGATTCGTCGGTGACGATCGCGTACTCGTGATGTTGGCTGACAACATCTTTGGTCAGACCCTTCGTCCAACCGTGGACGCATTCCTGGCACAGGACGGAGGCGCTCGTATCGTTCTATCGCACCGTGAGGAACCTGCTCACCTTCGCCACCTCGGAGTGCCCGAGATTCGAGATGGTCGGGTTGTCGGCATTATCGAAAAGCCAGATAATCCTCCGTCGAGTTATTGCGTCACCGGTGTCTATTGCTATGACCCCTCCGTGTTCTCCGTGATCTCCACGCTGGTTCCCTCAGGGCGCGGAGAGCTGGAGATTACTGACGTGAATAACCACTACGTAAACCAGGACCTGATGGAGTACGACATCTTTGAAGGCTTTTGGGGTGACGCCGGTGAATCAATTGATGCGTACTACGGAGTCAATGACTTCGTACGTCGTAATGGGGCAAATCTCGGTTAGAGAGTGTTTCGGAGAATCTCGTCGATCGACGGAAAATCAAAGATGAATCCGCTGTTCAGCAGCTTGTCTGGTAGCGCTCGAGTACTTCCAAGAACCATCTCATTTGCAGATTGTGCACCAAGTGCGAGGCGTAATAGCGGTGCCGGGACAGCGAACGGCGTTGGTCGGTGAAGTAGAAGGCCTAGCGCCTTCGTGAACTGGGCGTTGGTCACTGGGTTTGGCGAAGTCAAATTGCATGGACCTTCGAATTTGTCATTGTCCGCTAGATAGACCAATGCCTTCACGGTGTCAGCGAGAGCAATGACACTTGTGAACTGAGAACCACTTCCGAGATTGCCCCCAAGTCCCATTGAGAAGAGCGGCCGGAGTATCCGCATCATTCCTCCGCCGTTGCCGATAACGACACCCGCGCGTGTCTGGATTGTCTGAACTCCAATCTCGCGTGCTGGTGCTGCAGCCGCCTCCCAAGCGCCGCAGACGTCAGCGAGAAATCCAACTCCGATACCGCTTTGCTCAGTGAGGATCTCTTCTCCGCGATCGCCGTAGTAGCCAACTGCACTCATGGAAATAAATGTTCTTGGAGCAACCGGAGCGGAGGCGATCTCGCGGGCGATGAGGTGTGTCGAGGCAATTCGACTGCTTCGGATCGCCTCGCGTTTTTTGCCGCTCATGCGTCCCACCGAGAGCGGTTCACCTGCAAGGTGATAGATGACGTCGACTGCGCCGATGTTCCCGCCACTGATGTTGGAGCAGTCCATCGTCCGGCTAACAAGGTCAATTCCAATCTCGCCAGGGCGAGGAGCATGACGGACGATTGGGTGGATCTCATGACCCAATGACCGGAGTTCTGTTGTTAGCGCTCCCCCGATGAACCCGCCGGCTCCGCTGATGGCGATTCGCACTAGCGGCCTCCGAGTGCTCTGGCAGGGCGAATCGGACAGCCGGGAAGGGGAGTGGCCCCACCCGGCTGGCTGGGCTCAAATGAGGCAGTCCTCGTCGCGTAGCTGGTGGTTTTGGTCGAAGACCGTACTGTCCCCATAAACCATGAACTGATCGTTGATCGTGGTTGTCCCATGATGTGCGACCCTAGCCCCTGGTCGGTAGGATCATGCGTGTGAGTGAGCAAGAGAATTCGACAACGGCGTCGGATGCAGGTGCTAGCGATCTTGGTGTTAACGCATGGTTGGTTGAGGAGAATTACCAGGAATATCTGGCGAATCCTTCCTCGGTAAGCGAGTCATGGCGCACCTTGTTCGCGGGTAGTTCCCCGCAACCGACCGAGCAATCATCCGCGAGCACCCTTCAAGGGGTGGTGAGTCCGCCGACACCACTTCACGTTCTTCCGGCCGTTAACGGATCAGCCAGTGCGCCGTCGGCGAAAGTTCTTGCCTCTGGGGTACCTGCCTCGATACCTGCTGCGACACCGAATTCCTTGGCCTCAGTTGAAGAGGTAGCACCACTTCGTGGGGCAGCAGCTCGCATCGTTGAGAATATGGTGGCGAGTCTTCAAGTTCCGACAGCAACGAGCGTGCATCCGCTCCCAGCAAAGGTCCTTGAAGTTAATCGCACCGTCATCAATGATCATCTCGCTCGTACCACGGGCAAGAAGGTCAGCTTCACTCATCTCATCGCCTATGCGATTGTTAAATCAGTCGAACTCGTACCATCGCTGAATGCGACCTTTGTCGACGACTATGACGGCAAGGGAACTCCCGGGATTATCCGCCACAAGCACATCGGTCTTGGTATTGCAATCGACATTGAACGTGCAAGTGGAAGATCGCTGCTTGTGCCAGCGATAAAAGACGCTGATACGTATGATTTCGCGGGATTTATTCAAGCCTACGAAGAGCTCATCGCGAAGGCGCGAAATAACAAGCTCACGGTTGAGGACTTCTCCGGAGTCACGATGACAATTACCAACCCGGGAACTCTTGGTACCACCCAGTCGGTACCCCGCCTGATGAGTGGGCAGGGAGCGATCATCGGCGTTGGTGCGCTCGATTTTCCAGTGGAATATCGGGCGACAGATCCTGCGCTGCTCTCCTCACTTGGAATTGGCAAAGTTGTGACCTTGACCTCAACGTATGACCATCGGATCATCCAAGGTGCTGAATCCGGCTTGTTTCTCAAATACGCCGATGAATTCTTGGTTGGAGGTCGCGGATTTTATGAGGAGATCTTTGCCTCGCTTGGCGTTACCTCTTCGCCTGCACATCTGGCTCGCGACCAGAGCGGGAATTCGGTGTCGGCAGCGGGCGTTGTTTCGGCTGACAAGCAACTTGCTGTGGCTTCGCTCATCGATGCATACCGAGTCCATGGACACCGAATCGCGAGGATCAACCCTCTCGAGCAAGTGGTACCTGCACTTCCGACCGAGCTTGAACCAGCGACGTATGGACTTTCTGCCTGGGATCTTGACCGAGTCTTTCTCTGCCCTGATCTCGGCGAAAAGTCATCGGGAACGCTCCGCGAGATCATCGAGCTGTTGCGTCGTTCCTACTGCCAGACCATCGCCTACGAGTATCGGCACATTCAAGACAGTGAAGAGTCAACGTGGTTTGCAAAGCAGGTGGAGAGTGCGTTCGTTCCTCTCGATGCAGTTGATATGCGTCACGTGCTTGAGCGTTTGAATGAGGCAGAGATATTTGAATCGTTCTTGCACTCAAGGTACGTAGGTCAAAAGCGTTTTGGCCTTCAGGGGGGAACGAGCACAATTACCTTCATTGACACACTCCTTGGCATGAGTGCAAAGGCTGGCGTCAATGAGGCAATTCTCGGCATGTCACATCGCGGTCGACTGAATGTTCTTGCCAACGTGATTGAGAAGCCATATCGCGAACTTCTTGGAGATTTTGAGAACAATCTCGATCCTCTTACTATCGAGGGTTCGGGCGACATGAAGTATCACAAGGGTGGCTCGGGGGTGTGGACTAATCCCCATGGTGACGCTCTTCCAGTGACGTTGGTCCCAAATCCGTCGCACCTTGAGGCCGTCAACAGTGTTGTCGAGGGAATCGTACGCTCTAAGCAAGATCGGCAGACAGATCAAGGTCATCACAACGTCCTGACGTTGCTCATCCACGGTGATGCGTCATTCGCAGGTCAAGGTGTCGTCGCAGAGACGTTGAACCTTTCGCAGCTCGACGCGTACAAAGTGGGTGGGGCGGTCCATCTTGTGATCAATAATCAAGTCGGATTTACAACTCCTCCTGCCTCGGCGAGATCCACGAGGTATGCCACCGATGTTGCAAAGGGCATTGATGCGCCGATCATCCATGTGAACGGTGATGATCCCGAGGCGGTGGTCTATGCAGCGCGTCTCTCATCGGCCTACCGGCTCGCCTTTGGCAAAGACATCGTTGTTGATCTTCTCTGCTATCGCACGTACGGGCATAACGAAGGCGATGACCCGAGCTACACACAGCCCCTTATGTATCGCCAGATCAGCGAGCATCAGGTTCTGAACAGCTCCTATGCCGATGTACTCGCCGAGAGAGGCGTTGTCACCGTTGAGGAAAATCAAGCAAATATTGAGGCGATCACACAGCGCCTCATGGCCGCACTTGAAGAGACGCGCGCAATTGCACATCCTCACTTTGAGGTCCTTCCGACGCCTCCCGTGAAAGCGTACGTTCCGCTGCCAAAGAGCACGGCGGTAGATATCAATGTGCTTCGTCAGATGGCTGAGCGACTTGCAAAGCGACCGGAAAACTTTCATATTCATCCCAAGCTTGCGCGTCAGTTTGATCAGCGAGATGAACTCGTATCCGCGGGCGAGGTTGACTGGGCGACGGGTGAATCGCTTGCCTTTGGCGCCTTAATGGTAGAGGGTAAAAATATTCGTTTGATCGGACAAGATGTCCGACGGGGAACGTTCTCGCATCGCCATGCAGTTTTGATTGATCATGAGAACGGTAGTGACTTTACGCCGCTCGACGGGCTCTCAGATCTTTGGACGGGACTTGGTTCTTTCCAGGTTTACGACTCGCTGCTTTCTGAATATGCGGCCCTTGGATTTGAATTTGGATACTCTACCGAGACCGACGACACGCTGGTGATCTGGGAGGCGCAGTTCGGCGATTTTGCTAACGGCGCGCAAATTATCATCGACAACTTCATCGTTGCGAGTCAGGAAAAATGGGGACAGACCTCTGGACTTGTGATGTTGCTTCCTCATGGTTACGAGGGACAGGGTCCTGAGCACTCATCAGCCCGTCTCGAACGCTATCTATCTGCGGCGGCGAACGACAATGTCACGATCGCGCAGCCAACAACGACGGCACAGTACTTTCATCTCCTTCGTGCTCAAGTTCACAATCCTGCTCGTCGACCACTCATTGTGATGTCCCCGAAGTATCTGCTCAGGGCTCGGCCTGCTCGGTCGACGCTGAACGATCTCGCTCAGGGCTCGTTCCATGAGGTCCTCGATGATCCTTCGGCTCTGACCATGGACACCACAGCGGTCGAACGGGCCATTCTGTGCAGCGGCAAGATCGCCTTTGAGGCCATCGATCGGCGTGATGCCCGTCGGGAGTCCAACGCCGGCGGAGTGCATAGCACGGTCATCCGACTAGAGCAGCTCTATCCTTGGCCCGAAGGAGAGCTTGACGAGATCCTCCTTGGCTATCCGAACCTCTCCGAGATTGTGTGGCTACAAGACGAGCCTGCCAATATGGGCTCCTGGAGCTTTGTCTACGAACGCTTGGTCCATCAGTTCGGCGACCGGGTGTCGATCCGTCGAGTCTCCCGTGCTGCCGCAGGAAGTCCGGCGACTGGATCTCACGTACTTCATGATCTCGAGGTGGAGATGCTGCTTACTGAGGCGGTGGGCGCGTATCCACGTGCGTAGCGCCTCCAGCTGTCACAGGAGTTGCTCAAATCGGCAAAATGCCACGGCAATCCTCCTTGGGCATGGTTGACTGAACGGTGATGCCTAAATCGCGCGTCGTTGTCGACGGATCAAATATTGCTACCGAGGGCCGTACCTTTCCGAGTCTTGCCCAGCTTGAGAGTGCGATCGAAGAGATTAAGAGCGAGCACCCAAAGGCCGAGGTAACGGTCGTCGTCGACGCCACCTTTGCGCATCGAATCGATCCCTCTGAGCTTCACAGGTTTGAAACCGGACTTGCTGCGGGACTGTTCATTATTCCTCCAGCAGGAGCTATTGGACGCGGTGACGCCTTTGTGCTCAAGATCGCAGAAAAGAGTAATGCGATCGTCTTGTCGAACGATTCATTCCAGGAGTTTCACGGCGAGCATGCTTGGCTTTTTGATCCGGATCGACTTCTTGGTGCCTCGCCGGTACCCGGAGTGGGGTGGATCTTTATTCCGAGAACGCCAGTACGAGGGATGAAGAGCCGAGCGGCTGTTCGTGGGGTGCGAAATCTGCCCCCGATGCCAACGCCGACCAAGCCACCGCCTAGCCGTGCACGAAAGGCCGCGGGAGCGAAATCGACGACCGAGTCCGTTGTCCAATCATCACCACCAGAAGAGCTGACTCCAACGATGCATGTCGGGAGCCGCGTTGCGACCTCGGTGGCTGCGGTGAACGATCAAACGACCTTCATTACCTTTATTGCATCGCACCCGCTAGGAGAGTTCATCGACGCGGAGGTGGAGAGCTTCACCTCCCATGGTGCAG
>CAIVND010000058.1 GCA_903907185.1 uncultured Acidimicrobiaceae bacterium | reverse complement strand
GTGCGGGTGTGAAACCCAGTTCGTTGATATCTACGCAGTGTGCGGCGGTCAGAACCGTGGTCGGACCGATCATGACTCCTGAACAAGAGGCGACCGGCCTTCGATGTGACTCAATGATAATTCCGACGACCCAGGGCCAAGAGCCCGAGGCGGTGACCTGTACCCCACCGTTGACGATCGCTCCCACCGGCAGAATCGCGCCAGTAACAGCGGCCAAAGAGCTCGCGCCAATCACGCAACTGATCAAAACAGAGCGTCGCCAGTGACCAAACGAGCAAAACCTCATCCCTGCTGCTCGTGTCTGACGCGGCGCGCAGTACACGATGCGATAAAGCGATTGTCGCTGCCGTGACGAAACACGCGGACCCCCTCAGACTCTTGGTCGATTCAGCGAAAGATACTCATCTTCCTTGTTCATTTACGGCACAAGAGACGCATCGTTTAAGTCAATACTACAACGATCACCTTCGATGGGGGTCTGGAGGAGATGATCATCGCTTCAGGAAAAGCGGAATTTAAGGTCCGGGTTGCTGCACTTATCGACCGAACAATATCGAAGATCAATCGCGCCCGAGGAAGAATGGCCCGTCAACAGATCCGGCTACCTCAATCACTGCTTCAATAACCAAATCTGAGTCAGATCTAGTGATAGCAAGACTCCCGCCATGGAGAGAGAGTTGAAGTTGAAGACTTGGAGATCATTCTTGGCACGGCTTACGCGCTCACGAAGCGGCTCGGTGCATCGATGGCGGCCCATTTGTTTTTCAACGCATTGATCTTTATTGCATTTGCAAGCTGAACCATCCACCAACTGCCACCGCGTGCATGAGTGGCAGTGAACTCGTTACTCGACGATTGGATCGATCTCGGGATCGATCTCATTGTGTTCATCATGAAGAGATGATTGCTCTTTCCCACAGAGGGCGCATCGACCAGCAGAATCTGGCTCAACCATCATTGGATGAGGAAGGTCTTCGTGATCATGTCCACCGAATCGGACCGAACCTTCGGCCCCGCAGACCTCACAACGCACAGTTACCTCGTTAATAGACATCGGCGACCAATCCGTAGGCGACGCTGAACATCATCATCGATTCGAAGAGCGGGGCAACTACCGCTGACACGCATAGACCAAACCGGCAGCGGTATAGGTGATCCCTTGGCGCGCATCAGCACTCCGGTAGATCGGAAGATGAAGCGCCACATTTGCACGCCTCTCCAGTTCATCCGGTTCGAACCTTGCCGTCTCGCATAGTGGTCGAATCTGTGCACTCACGCCTGTACCTCCTGAGACTTCGGAAAACTGAGACTTCGAAAAGTTCGTGATTGGCGCTCCCCGTTGGAGGGCTAACTGCCAACATTTTCAAACGGTGATTCCCGCGAAACTACGGCCCGCGCTGTTCCATCAAGGCAGCCATCATGTTGTGCCCGTCATGCAAGATGGACTCATCAAGTCCACAGAGCAGGCACACCGACTTCGCATCCGAATCAACGATCAACGGGTGGCGGCCTGTCGGCCGGTTGTGTCCCAGATATCGACGAGATCCCTCAGATCCACAGACCTCGCAGAGCACTACATCCTCAAGCTCATCGACGCTCATCTGATCTCCCCCCTTTTGATCTCCTCCGTCTTGTTATTTATTCCCAAGACGAAGGCAATGAAACCTCGATTTTGAAAGAGAAAAGTCCGAAACCGATAGCAGAACAAGCCAGTGAAACGGGCAATTGACCGTTTCACTGGCTTGATTCATTTAGGCCGTGTCGAACACGAATACCCAGAGGAGGTAGACGCGCCTATGAGAGGGCGTGCAACGACATATCCGATTGACTGACGATCGGGGAGAACGATCTCCCCTGCAGCTCTTAGCTCGCTGGTGCGAAGACGTGGGGCATGCAGAGCTGGTCGTACTCAGCGATCACAATCTCTGCGCCCTCGCCGCAGGCGGGGCAGTTGGGGTCTCTGCGCACCTTGAAGGTACGGAACTCCTCTTCGAGCGCGTCGTAGGCGAGAAGGCGACCGACAAGGGGATTGCCGATTCCAAGCAACATCTTGACTGCCTCAACCGCCTCAATGGAGCCGATAATCCCACAGAGCACACCAAGTACACCTGCCTCCGCGCACGATGGTGCAAGTTCGGGTGGTGGGGGCTCAGGAACTATGCATCGGTAGCACGGTCCAACGTAAGGGTGGAAGACCGTTGCTTGACCTTCAAAGCGAAAGATCGAACCATGGACCACTGGGGTATTGGTAAGCAGCGATGCATCATTCACCAGATAGCGGGTCGGAAAGTTATCGGTGCCATCGACCACAAGGTCATAGCCCTTGAAAAGATCGATGATGTTGTCCGCGCCGATCCGCACGTCATGGGTGATGACTTTGACGTCGGGGTTGATCGCCGTCAGCGCAGCCTTGGCCGAATCAACCTTGCGCATCCCGATACGGTCCATGTTGTGGAGGATCTGGCGCTGCAAGTTCGAGGCGTCAACAACATCCATGTCAACGATGCCGATTGTGCCAACACCCGCTGCGGCAAGGTAGAGAGCTGCAGGAGAGCCAAGACCACCGGCACCGAGCATTAGAACCTTCGATTCAAGCAGCCGTTGCTGGCCTGATTCAGAGACCTCGGGAAGGAGAAGATGGCGTTGGTATCGGTTGCGCTGTTCAGAGGTGAGAACAACGGGAGCCTGCCAGTTCCGGCCCTCATCCTTCCAGCGATTAAATCCGCCGGCCATCGAAACCACGTCGGAGTAGCCAAGATCGGCAAGGGACTTCGCGGCAAAGGCAGATCGGGTGCCTCCAGCGCAGTAGACGACAATCGGCTCCGTCTTTTCGGGGATCCGACCTTCAACTTGAACCTCGAGGAAACCACGCGGCAGGTGAATGGCACCAGGGATCGCTCCCTGCTCATACTCATCCGCCTCACGGACATCGAGGAAGGTCGCGCTTGAACGAAGGTTCTCCGCCCCTGCAGGGTCGATCTCGCGGATCTGTCCCTTTACCTCGGACAGGAGGTCTCGAAAAGTTGCCACCTCAGGCCCCTCTCTTGCATCACGGTTGGCCACTCGCCATCCAGCGTCTCCCATCGACATTGGCCGACGGCCTCTATACCTTACCAGTTTGGTCAACATTCCAATCACTTGGTGCGGAGTAGGTTTTGAGCGATGGAGTTCATGGAGTTAGCCCTCTCGCGCAAGATGACGAGAGACTTTCTCAGCGACCCGATTCCAACTGCTCTTCTCGATCAGCTACTTACTGCTGCACTGCGGTCACCTTCGGCTGGGTTTAGTCAGGGAGTCGACTTGCTAGTTCTCACCCACAAGAGCGCTAGAGATCGCTTTTGGGAGGTAACCAGTGAGCCCGCTTGGCGGTTTGAGAGTCCAGCCTCCGCACGAATCATGGCGGCTCCAGCGATCATCGTTCCGCTCGCAAGTCCCCGGGCCTACATCGATCGATACGCGAAAGACGACAAACGAGGTTCCTCGCTTGGGGGACTGGCGCAAGATGAGTGGCCGGTCCCCTACTGGTTAGTAGACGCTGGCTTTGTCGCGATGAGTCTTCTCTTCGGAGCAGCTGATGCGGGTCTTGGTGGGCTCTTCTTCCAACTCCAAGGACGTGAGCGAGAGCTGCTCAGCGCCTTCGAGATCCCAGAGGAGTTTCAACCAATCGGCGCCGTAGCAGTTGGCTACCCAAAGATCGGCACACCACAAAGAGGCTCAACGGCTCCGAAACGGCGTGCGCGCTCCGAGGTAATACATCGCGAGCACTGGTAGTTTCGAACTGACCGGTTCACCACATAGAAGTTAGGGAGTACCAACCATGAAGAGTGCTGCCTACGGTTCGTGGACCTCACCGATCACCGCTGATCTTTTGGTCGAACACGTCGTCGCCCCATCACAGGTGCTCTGTGATGGCAGTGACATCTACTGGAACGAGCGGCGGCCAAGCGACCAAGGTCGCCAGGTCATCGTGGTCCATCGCGCCGATGGAAGTCAGCAAGATCTTCTTCCCGCTCCCTACAGTGCGAGATCGATGGTGCACGAATACGGCGGACAGTCCTTCGCGGTACGTGCTGGCACGATCGTCTTCTCAAACTTTGCCGATCAGCGGCTCTACCTGATCGATCAGGCCGGAGAGGTCACGGCCATAACTCCTGAGCCAGGCGAACCACGAACAGTTCGCTTTGCTGACCAAGTGATCACGCCCGACGGCCGCTCGGTCATCGCTGTGCGCGAGCGACATGACATTGGCGACGTTGCTGGGGCAGCCGGCGTGGTCAACGACATCGTTGCCATCAGTCTTGACGGATCAGGAACGACCTTGGTTCTTGCTGAAGGAAACGATTTCTACTCGGCCCCTCGAGTCTCTCCAGATGGAACAAGGCTGGCCTACCTCACCTGGAACCATCCCAATATGCCGTGGGATGGAACCGAACTCGTCGTAGCGAATATCGATCAACAGATGAAAATCACCGATGCAAGAACCCTCGCGGGTGGGCTCACTGAATCGATAAGTCAGCCGCGCTTTGGGTCCGATAACGCCCTCGTCTACCTCTCCGATCGCTCTGGCTTTTGGAATCTCTACGACGAAGCCGCACTTTGCCTCTATGCAGTTGATGCAGATTGCGGTGGACCAGATTGGGTCTTTGGCCAATCGAGCTTTGTCATCGACGACAAAGGGGCGATTGTCGTTGCCGTCTCACGCAATGCGAAGAATCAACTCGTTGTTCTCAGTTCAGGATCAGCACGTGAGATCGAGCATCGACTCACCAACTTTTCTTCGCTGGCAGTGACCGACTCCGGAAAAATCATCGCTCTTGGAGGTTCGGCACGAGATCCCCTCGGCGTAATTCAGATCGACCTCAACGACAACTCAACGAAAACGTTACGCGCGAGCAGAGAGCTCTCGATCGATCCTGGTTACATTTCGATACCGAGACACATGAGTTTTCCTACAACGGACGGCCTTGATGCATACGCTCTGTACTACCCCCCAAAGAACAACGACTTCCAAGGGGCTCCCGGTGAGCGGCCGCCGCTCATCGTGCAGAGTCACGGCGGTCCAACAGCGAGTGCGCGACAGGTCTTTGATCCGGAGATTCAGTATTGGACAAGCCGCGGTTTTGCGGTTGTTGATGTCGACTACGGCGGTAGCACCGGATATGGCCGCGAGTACCGCGAACGTCTCACTGGACGTTGGGGCATCGTCGATGTTGAGGACTGTACAAATGCTGCGCTCTATCTCGTTGCGCGTGGACGCGTGGACCGCCGCCACATCGTCATCCACGGTGGAAGCGCTGGTGGATACACCACCCTTGCCTGTCTCGTCTTCAAGCACATTTTTGCCGCCGGGGCGAGCTATTACGGCGTCTCTGATCTCGTCTCACTCGCGACAGATACTCACAAATTCGAATCTCACTATCTCGACAAGCTGATCGGCCCATACCCAGCGGCGAAGGCAACCTACGACGAACGATCCCCGCTTGTACACGCTCGAGATATGCGAGTACCGGTAATCTTCTTTCAAGGTCTCGACGACATGATTGTGCCGCCAAATCAGGCACAGATGATGGTTGACGCTCTCCACGTTCACGGCATTCCGAGCGCCTACCTCACCTTTGCTGGTGAGGGCCACGGATTCCGCGGAGCGACCGCCATCAAACGGTCGATCGAGGCCGAGCTGTACTTCTACTCACGGGTACTTGGACTCGATGTTGCGGACTCGATCGAACCGGTAATTATCGTGGACTCGTTGCTCCTCACCCACTAATCGGGTTCACGATGGTGGCGACGCTTTCGTCACGAAACGATGAGCTCTCAACCCTTATGCTCCAGGGATACCGCTGTTGCCGAGGCCAGAACTTCCCGACCCTGAATTCCCCGAACTTGCACCGGGAGGCCCTCCAAACCCTCCCCGGAAGCCTCCAGCGGGCAGGATCGTCACCGATGTTGCCGCAACAGCTCCAGAGGTGCTTGGCGTACCAGCAACGACAACGCGATCACCGACCTTTAGATCGGAGAAGGTTTCTGTACTCCCCGCACCAATGGCCTGGTAGATCGTTTTGGTGTTCACATCGACCTTCACCGCGGTGCCAGATCGCGAGTCAACAGTAAAGGTGTTACTCGAGCTGTCGATAGATGCAACGGTGCCATGTCGCACCGTCCCCTTCTCGTTAAATGATTACGCCACCATCTGGTGGTACGCCGTCACCATATCGGTCGACCAGTCGAAGGGCAATGGGATTGCCAGAGGCACTCCCGCTGGCCGTCGGCCCCAGATGGTGGAGAGAACGAGATCGCACTCGGGTCGTATCACTCCTCATCGCAATTGATCTACGAGAGGCGATGAACTACTGAACCTGCAAAATCAACTAGATGGACGATCCGTTGAGCCAGGATTTACCCCGTTCATAGAGTGCCTCGATCTCAGGCCCTATCAATCCAGGCATGTCACGTTTTACTTCATAACCAAGTCCATGTTGCAGGTAGGCAAGGTGGCGATAACCCTCCGGAAACATGGCAAGAATGGCCGGATCGAGTTCAAGCAGGGCATTTGGTTCAACGGGATCGAGTCGATCTTTCTCATAGACGCCCTGACGCAGCATGATCTTCCAACCACTATCGGTTCGCTCAAACAGGTCGTAGAGGCGCCCGGTACAGACCACATCACAGACAACGTCATGGATCGATGCACGTTGAGAGATAGTCATCTTGGTCTGCGCGACTGCGCGCGCTCCCGAAAGATCGATTGTTGTACCACCGAGAAAATGCAGGATCCGGACTCCTCGAGCGAAGCCCTCCTGGCTCACCCGAATGAACTCTGCGAAAGGCCCTTGGAACCAGGTTGCATTCATCCGACCATCCGGGTGCCAGACCGTCTGGAATCGGTCCCAGTCTCCCGCATCGCGCCACAGAACCCAGTTCTCGATCACTTCTCGGATCTTGAGCCGCTCAATCAGATCTCCATTGTCAAAAGTCATCGTTGATCAGCCCATCTGTTGATTCGCACCCGGAAGGAAAAGCGGACGAAAAGTACCATAGTTGCGATGGTTTACGTTGAAGGTCTTTGAGTAGGAATTCGGTGTGCGCAACGAAGATCTTGCCAGACAATAGAGCCCGATCATCCACGGTAGGTCCGGTAGTAACACCGCCCTCCAAGATCAATTTGGCGGCAGGAGAGCCGTCCATTGATGAGCGGAGGAACCGTGGCTCGTACCCTCGACGGGATTGGCTTTGAGACAAAACTACGCATTGAGCTTCTGCAGGATCCAATAGTCGACACATTCGGCTACGACGCGAGATCGGACTACGTCGAGCGATTCTGGTTGCCGATCCTTGGCCCAACGACGACCTTCTTGCTCCGCCACCTTGTTGGTCAGTTAGAGAGGACGCCGTCAGGCTGCACACTTGACATTGGTGACGCTGCCCGAGCGCTTGGACTCGGCGAGCGACCGGGGCGTCACGGTCCATTTCTCCGCAGTGTCACTCGTGCTGTTGACTTTGACATGGCGAGAGTCGTTAGCCCCGGCGCCGTCGCAGTCCGCAGACTCGTGCCAGTCCTCTCCCCTCGCCACGTCGCGCGGTTACCGCGGCCACTTCAACGTGAGCATCTCGACGCCACGCACCGTGTCGGTCCTCCCCTAGAGGCACTCCGACGACGCGGCCAACAGCTTGCGCTCAGTCTTTTAGAGCTTGGGGAGGGGATTGACGAGACGAAGAGACAGCTCGCGATGTGGAAGTTCCATCCGGCTCTAGCGCATCAGTGCGCCCTTTGGGCGACACGCGAGATCGCAGCTCGTTCAGACAATCAAAGCCAAGAGATATCGCTAAATCACGGAGAGACCCGGGAATCCCAAGTCATCGACGCTGGCTCGTTGTTTGGAGTAATCCCGGGAGACCTCGGGTTAATTAATCGCCGATAACCTGGGAGGCTATGTCGAGCTACCTTGATCTTCTTAATGAGCGCGTCGTCATCTTTGATGGCGCGCTCGGCACCAATGTCCAGCTACTTGGGCTCGGACCCGATGACTTTGGTGGTGCGAACTTTGAGGGCTGCAATGAGTTGCTCGTGGCAACGCGACCTGACATCGTCAAGGATCTCCACCGAAGGTTCCTCGATGCTGGTGTCGATGTCATCGAAACCAACTCCTTTGGATCGATCTCGATCGTGCTCGCTGAGTATGGGATCGCCGAGCGTGCCTACGAACTCGCACGTACCTCGGCTGAACTCGCACGGGAGGTCGCTGACGAGTTCAGCACCCCAGAGCGAAGTCGATACGTTGCTGGTTCCATGGGCCCAACGACTAAGGCACCCTCGCTCGGGCAGATCCGTTTTGCTGCACAGCGCGATGCCTATGAGGAACAGGCTCGAGGTCTCCTCGACGGCGGTGTCGACATCTTGCTCATCGAAACCTGTTTCGATCTCCTTGGCGCGAAGGCCGCAATTATCGGAAGTCGGCGCGCAATGGCCTCCACTGGCCGGACTGTTCCGATCCAAGTACAGGTAACGATCGAGCTCACTGGAAGGATGCTTCCTGGCACTGAGGTAGCGGCGGCACTCTGCGCACTCGACGCCATGCGGCCAGATGTGATTGGACTCAACTGCGCGACCGGACCCGAGGAGATGTACGAGCCACTTCGTTATCTCTCCGAACACTCGCGCATCCCGCTCTCGACGCTACCGAACGCGGGTCTGCCCTCAGTGGTCGATGGAAAGATGCACTACGACCTCACACCCGATCAACTAGCAGAGCACCTCTATAACTTCGTTACCGAACTCGGCATCTCTGTCATCGGCGGCTGCTGCGGAACGACACCGGAGCACCTTAAGGCCGTCGTTGATCGTTGTTCAGGTCTCATTCCCAAACGCCGTGAACCACTTCATGAACCCGGCGCCGCATCGCTCTATAGCTTTGTCCCTTTTACTCAAGAGCTCTCGTTCCTCTCGATCGGCGAACGAACCAATGCGAACGGTTCGCTTCGATTTCGCAAGGCCATGTTGGCGGGAGATTTTGACACGACAACGGCGATGGCGAAGGACCAGATCAAAGAGGGTTCACACACCATCGATGTCTGTGTCGACTACACCGGGGCTGACGGTGTAGCGGACATGGATGAGGTGATCAGCCGACTCGCCACACAGTCGAGCGTTCCGATCGTCATCGACTCGACCGAGCCCCCAGTCGTGCGCACCGCCCTCGAGTGGCTTGGCGGTCGAAGCATCTTGAACTCCGTCAACTTAGAGGATGGCGACGCTCCGGGAACTCGACTCGACAGCTTCTTGTCGCTTGCAAAAGAACATGGTTCAGCGGTGATCTGCACCTGCATCGATGAGGAGGGACAAGCCCGCACCGCAGAGTGGAAGCTGCGAAGCGCTAAAGCAATCGCGGACCTTGCGATCAACCGTTATGGACTCGAAGCCTCCGATCTCTTCTTCGACGCGCTCGCGCTGCCACTTTCGACCGGTATGGAGGAGGGTCGACGCGATGGGATCGAAACCATTGAGGGTATCCGCGCGATCAAGGCAGAGATCCCGGGTGCCTATACCGTTCTTGGTCTCTCGAACGTCTCGTTCGGACTCTCGCCAGTGTCACGTGTAGCACTCAACTCCGTGTTCCTTCACGAGTGCGTTCAAGCGGGTCTCGATGCAGCGATCGTCCATGCTGCCAAGATCGTGCCGCTCAATCGCATCGAGGAGGAAACCCGTGAGATCTGTCTCGATCTGATCTACGACCGCCGACGCGAGGGCTACGACCCGCTCCAGGCACTCATTGCAAAGTTCGAGGGCATCACCGATACAGCGGCTGAACGCGAGGATCGAAGCGACTGGACGGTTGATCGAAAGCTCTCTCAGCGCATCATTGACGGCGACCGAAACGGCCTCAATGATGAACTCGCGGAGGCACTTGAGAGTCACAGCGCTCTCGAGATCGTCAATGACATCTTGCTTGCCGGCATGAAGGTTGTCGGCGAACTCTTTGCCTCTGGCGAGATGCAGCTCCCCTTCGTTCTCCAATCTGCTGAGACGATGAAGGCAGCTGTTGCCTACCTCGAACCGTACATGGAACGCTCCGACGCGGGTGGTCGAGGACGGATCGTGCTTGCAACTGTCAAGGGTGACGTCCACGACATTGGAAAGAACCTCGTAGACATCATCTTCACGAATAACGGTTACGAGGTCTACAACCTTGGGATCAAGGTTGGTATCAATGAGATGATCGAAAAGGCCAATGAAGTTAACGCAGATGTCATTGGCATGAGTGGCCTGTTGGTGAAGTCCACACTCATCATGCGTGACAACTTAGAGGAGATGAACCGCAAAAGCGTTTCGAATATTCCGGTACTCCTCGGCGGAGCAGCGCTTACGCGCACCTACGTCGAGCATGATCTACGCGAGGTCTACGAGGGCAAAGTCTTCTACGGAAGAGACGCCTTTGAGGGCCTATCAACCATTCAGCGGTTGATGGAGATCAAGGCTTCCGGCGTCGATGACCCGAGCTTTGGTACCGAGCTCTCGGGCCGCGTGCTGCCAAAGCGCAATAGCGAACGTCTCGCCGAGATCGACCCCGCGACTATCCCCGATCGGTCTCCCGATGTGGTGATGGACAATCCCATCTTTGTGCCTCCCTTCGTGGGAAGCCGGGTTGCAAAGGGAATCCCACTTGACGACATTGCGGCCTACATCAATGAGACGGCACTCTTTCGCAATCAGTGGGGCTACCGACCAAACGAGGGAGAGAACGACGCTGAGTTTAAAGAGCGCGTGCGATCCGAGTTACGTCAGCGACTCGGACAGGCAAAGTCGGACAACGTTCTTGTCCCCCAGGTCGTCTCCGGCTTTTTCCCTGCAAACTCGGTGGGAACGGAGCTGATCATCTATGGCGACGTCGAACGAACAACTGAGCTCACTCGGTTCGATTTTCCCCGCCAACGCGTAGCTCCCTATCTCTGTATTGCGGACTTCTTCCGTCCTTTGTCGAGTGGCGAGATCGACTACGCAGGCTTCATGGTCTCCACAATGGGTGCAAAGGCATCCGTTGCGGCAGCTGAACTTTTTGCCGAGAACCGCTACCTCGATTACGTCGCGCTTCACGGTCTGTCAGTGGAGATGACCGAGGCGCTCGCTGAACTTTGGCACCGTCGGATCCGTGAGGAGTGGGGCTTTGCCAATGAGGATGGCCCAAACCTCCTTGGCCTGTTCCGACAGAAGTACCGCGGCGGGCGGTACTCATTTGGGTACCCAGCCTGCCCGGAGCTTGAGGACAACGCGAAGGTCGTCGACCTACTCGAAGCAAGCCGCATTGGGGTCACCATCAGCGAGGGATTTCAGCTTGACCCGGAACAGACCACGTTGGCGATTATCTGCCACCACCCACGGGCGAAGTACTTCGTCGCCTAGCAGGAGTGGGAGGAGTCGACTCAACCGTGCCCGTGACATTGCTTGCGTGAAACCGGTAGCGTCTTCGATATGACTATTGACGTCACCGATGCCACCTTCGAAACTGAGGTTCTCCAAAGATCAGACTCTGCCCCCGTGGTCATCGACCTCTGGGCTCCGTGGTGCGGACCCTGCAAAAGTCTTGGCCCAATACTGGAACGGGTAATCGACGAGACTGAGGGAGTCACACTCGTCAAAGTCAACGTTGACGAGAATCCGCGCGTGTCGGCTGCCTTCTCGGTCCAGTCGATCCCCGCGGTCTTTGCCATCAAAGATCGAAATGTCATCGATGGGTTCACGGGCGCGATTCCCGAGGCACAGATCCGCGAGTTTGCTCAACGTCTCGTGAAGGCTCCAAGTGCGGCCGATCTTCTTGTCGAAAAGGGCGACGAGGCCTCACTTCGAGAGGCACTTGAGCTCGAGGCAGGTCACGAGACCGCCATCATCGCCCTCAGCCAGCTGCTCATCGACACCGATCGATCGGAGGAGGCATTGGCGCTCCTTGCACGCATCCCGGAGAACGCCGATACTCGACTTCTCTCCGCACGGGCCAGACTCGCTGAATCCCAAGATGTCAAAGATCTCAGCGACACCTCCGAGGTCGACAACCGACTCACCGAACTCCTCGAGATCGTCAAGGACGACGAAGTCGCCCGCCAAGAGTTTCTCGATCTGCTTGAGGCCATCGACGATGAAGACAACCGCAAGGCGACCTTTCGAAAAGCGCTCACCTCACGCCTCTTTTAATGGGCTCCTTGACAGAGCGCAATCAATCATCTGGACAATCAACCGACCTGGCACCGGGGCGATCACCCTGGATCATCGAACTTGGTGATCGCTCCTTTGATGTACATCACCGAGCGCTCATCATGGGGATCGTCAATCGCACACCGGATTCCTTCTTTGACAACGGGACAACCTTCGACCTCGACCAGTCAGTGGATCGATCCTGTGCGCTCAACGCGGATGGAGCGGACATTATCGATGTCGGCGGCGTACGAGCTGGGCCTGGCGCCGCGGTCTCGGTCATCGAGGAGATCGAACGCGTGGTTCCCGTCATTGAGGCAATCGCAACACGATTTGATGTTCCCATCTCTGTCGATACCTGGCAGTCGCAGGTCGCGAAGGCGGCCTTTGCCGCTGGTGCGGTGTGTGGAAATGACATCAGTGGCTTTTCCGATCCAGAGTATTTGAATGTCTGTGCCGCGAACGGCGCGAGTGTCATCGCAACGCACATCCGGCTTGCACCGCGCGTCAATGACCCGAACCCGGTCTATCCAAACGATGATGTCGTTACGGCCTGCGAGGAGTACCTCTTAGAGCGGCTCAATAGGGCACTCGCTGCTGGCCTGCGCCCCGCACAGGTGATCTTTGATGCCGGGCTTGATCTCGGCAAGACGACTGAGCAGTCACTTGCACTTCTACGAGCATCCAAGCGTCTCGTCTCACTTGACCAGCCATTGCTGCTATCGGCCTCCAACAAGGGATTTCTTGGCGAGCTTTTGGGCCTTGAGATCGACCAACGGAGGGTGGCAACACTTGGGGCAGTTGCCTACGGCATCGCGCTTGGCTGTCGAATCGTCCGCGTACATGACGTACAGGGCGCAGCACGAGTCGTAAACACAATCCAGGCGATACTTAATCAATGAGCGGGACTCCCCACCACATCGATGGCGTACCCGCCTCTGCCTATCTCGTCACTGGCGAGGACGCTGGACTCGTCAGCCAGGAACTGTCTGCGCTCCTCGACGAGCTCACCAAACTCGACGCTCTCGCCAATGTCATCGTCGAGGAGTACACGCAGGCAACAAAGGAGGAGCCCCTTCCCGTTGGTGCCATCCTCGATGCCTGTCGCACTCCCCCATTCCTTAGTGATCGCCGAATGATCGTCGTCCGTGACGGGGCGGCCATCGACGCCGCGCAGACCAAAGAGGTCGTTGCCTACCTAAACGCTCCACTCGACACCACCGTTCTGGTCTTTGTCGTCGCTGGGAGGTCAGCCACGCCCACCTTGAAAAAGGCGTTCGCACAGGGTGGGTACGTCATCGAGGCCCAACCAGGCAGCAATGCGCGAGCGCGAGACGCTTGGTTTTCCGATCATCTTGCCGGCGCATCGGTTCGACTCGATGCTGGCGCGCTCAACCTGCTCAAAGGACATCTTGGCGAGGACGTGGCGAGGCTTGAAGGGATTCTGGGTGCGCTCGCCGCCGCCTACGGGCCCGGGTCGCTGATCCGAGTCGAAGAGCTCGAACCCTTTCTCGGCCAGGAAGGATCGGTGGATCCCTGGGATCTGACCGATGCGATCGATGCGGGCGATACACCAAAGGCACTCAATACGCTTCATCGAATGATGGAGGCAGGTGAACGTCACCCGCTGCAGATTCTTGCTTCGCTACACCGCCATCTTGGCGCGATGCTTCGGCTCGATGGGGAAGATTCACTCAGTGAGTCCGAAGCGGCAAGCGCTGTTGGCATGGGAGCCTTTCCCGCCGCCAAGGCACTTCGCCAGGCGCGAAGACTCGGTCATGAGAAGATTGCGTACTCAGTGACCCTGCTCGCGGAGGCCGACCTCGATCTGCGGGGACGGGTTGCCTGGCCTCCAGAGCTGGTCATGGAGGTGTTGGTTGCCCGCCTCTCACGCATCTCTCCACGCCCGGCGCGACCGTCCACTGCCAACAGCCCGCACCGCGCCGCTGCGCGCCGTTAGGTTCACATGACATCGCCACTCGAAGATTTCCAAGAGCTCGCGGAGCTTGCTGAACGGATCGCACACCTCGCCGGTGCGCACGTGCTCAGCCTGATCGGTGGGGACAACGCTCGATTGGCGCTGCGCGATACGGCCGACCGAAAGACCTCAGCGACCGATCTCGTCTCGACAGCTGATCACGCGAGTGAGGCGGTCATCGTGGCGCAGTTGGCGATCGCCCGTCCCCGTGACGGCATCGTTGCCGAGGAGGGCTCGACCCGACCCTCGACCTCGGGGATCTCTTGGGTGATCGATCCCATCGATGGCACGACAAACTTTCTCTACGGACACGGCTCCTTTGGCGTCTCAATCGCTGCGGTCAGAGACGGCGAGACGATCGCTGGTGTTGTTTATGACCCGCTTCGACGAGAGACCTATCGTGCCGCTCGAGGATTTGGCGCGAGCTGCAATGGTCGAAAACTGACCATCGGGTCTCCGACCCCTCTCGCAGAGGTTCTCCTCGGCACGGGTTTCCACTACCTCGCAAGCCGGCGGCGTCGCCAGGCGGAGCTGCTCGTTACGATCCTTCCCGAGGTTCGCGACATTCGTCGCCAGGGTGCCGCTGCGCTTGACCTGTGTTACGTAGCTTCGGGCCGACTCGATGCCTACTACGAGGCCGCGCTTCAGCCATGGGACCGAGCTGCGGGACTCCTGGTAGCGCAGGAGGCGGGTTATGTTGGCGTAGACCTCGATCTCGGCGGAGAGCTCGACGGTACCCTCCTCGTCGCCCATCCCGACCTGCTCGAACAGATCCGTGACCTCATCGTGCGAGCAAACGAACTTCATCGCTAGCTGGTCGTCGCCTATATTTGCGGTCGGCGTTAGCCGACAACCTGAAGAGCAAATATCGCCACAGTGTGGAGACGAGAGGAAGCAACAGATGGAGTTTGACGTTCTAGTTGAGATACCGCGCGGTCAACGCAACAAGTACGAGGTAGACCACGAAAGCGGCCGAATCCGACTCGATCGCATGCTGTTCACAGCAACCACCTATCCCACCGACTACGGCTATATCGAAGACACCCTCGGAGAGGATGGCGACCCACTCGATGCCCTGGTGATCTTGGAGGAGCCAACCTTTCCGGGATGTTTGGTCAAGTCACGGCCGATTGCGGTCTTTCAGATGACCGACGAGAAGGGTCCCGACGCAAAGGTCATCTGCGTCCCGTCTACTGATCCTCGCTATGGTCACATGCAAGATCTCTCCGATATTCCAGCCCATCAACGTGGCATCATCCAGCACTTCTTCGAGGTCTACAAGGCGCTCGAACCCGGCAAGATGGTCTCAGAGCTGCACTGGGAGGATCGTGCCGCCGCCGAACGAGAGATCGTTGCTGCATTTGCTCGGGAGAAGGAACACGGCGCCCACTGATCGAGATGAATCGCTGACGCCAACAGGCGTACAACACCACAACCGATTGTGTAAGCCTGGAGCACCATGAACGACAGCCATCGGTCGAGCGGGCACGCGCATCACACTGAGCACCATGGGCGCGAGCTCGACGCGCGCTATCTCGGGATTGCCTTTGGTCTCATCACGCTGTTCATGGTCGCCGAGGTCATCGTTGCCGTTTATTCAAGCTCACTCGCGCTCATCGCCGATGCTGGGCACATGTTGACCGATGCCGGGGCACTTGCCACCTCGATCTGGGCGACACGACTGGCGATGCGTCCTGCGGTGGGTTCATGGACCTTCGGGTTCAAACGCGCCGAGATCCTCTCCGCGGCAGGAAATGGAGTGCTGCTGCTGCTCGTTGCCGTGCTGGTCACCTTCGAGTCGATTCATCGGCTGGTAAAAATCACGCCGGTCAACGGCTCCGCCGTCACGACCGTCGCGCTGGTCGGTATCGCGGTAAATATTCTGACGGTCTATGTCATCGCGAAGGCCAGTCGTTCCAGCCTGAACGTTGAAGGGGCCTACCAGCACATCGTCACCGATCTCTACGGATTTCTCGCGACCGCAGCTGCGGGGATCGCCATCATCGTGACTGGGTATGAGCGTGCTGACGCCATCGCGTCGCTCGTCGTCGTCGTCCTGATGCTGCGAGCATCGTGGGGTCTTTTGAAGGCCTCCGGGAGGATCTTGCTTGAGGCTGCACCGGAGAACATCAGCTTGGACGAGATACGGGTGCACCTGCTCGAGGTCGACCATGTGATCGACGTGCACGATGTGCACGCTTGGACACTCACCTCCGACATGCCAGCACTGTCGGCTCATGTTGTCGTTGAAGACTCGTGTTTCTCAGATGGCCACGCTCCCCAGATCATCGACGAACTTCAGGCCTGTCTGATCGAGCACTTTGGGGTCGAACACTGCACTTTTCAACTCGAACCGTCCGGTCACCTCGATCACGAACTCGGCACCCATTAGGGCTTTATTGTTGGAAGATTAGAGGTTCTCGAGCGAAGGGACCCGCTAGGTTCTCGCTCAGAATCTCGCGGCGATAGTGCTCGCGAGCGCGCTCTTGTCGAGTACTTCGGTAGTCGAAGTAGTACGGGGTACAAAAGTTACGAACTGCTTGCAGGCAACTGCGAGGAGGCTTAAAGTTACTCAATGTCAGTCAGCTTCAACCGCCTTCGGTTGCGCAACTACGACATCTGCCGGTGGGGGGCCACACAGCTGCGGTAGTTACCGGAATGTCGAAGGCTATGCATTCGGCATTCACTAAGGAGTAACCGTGGCCCTCATTTGGAACCGTTCAATCACCTGGGATAGCGAAGATTGGCGCGAACGTGCCGCCTGCCAGGACCTCGATCCCGATCTCTTTTTCCCGATCGGTTCAACCGGTCCGGCGGCCGATCAGATCAGAAATGCAAAGGCGATCTGCGACACCTGCGAGGCAAAGGTTCCCTGTCTTGAGTTTGCACTTGCCTCAAATCAAGAGTCAGGTGTCTGGGGTGGCGTCACCGAGGATGAGCGTCGACGTCTCCGTCGAGTCCGTCTCGCACAGCGCCGCCACGCCTCCTAGGCGCCCCACACAAGAGCAACGACCACCAACGCTCCGCCTCACTGAACAGGCATTGCCTCCTCAGTGAGGCGAGTGGTTATTTAGTAATCATCTCCGTGAGGATCGCAAGGTCGTCGAGATGTTCGATGTCCTCAAGTGTCGCCGCGATGAGTTCGATCTTTCCTGGCTCGTAGTGTTCTGCTGCAGCATCAAAAAGTTTGCGCCGCAGGGCTGCATCGTCGAGGGGACGTTCCTTCGTACCGATCGCGTGATCGATGGCAATGTTGATCTGTCTCCCATCATTGATCTCCGCATAGAGCGAACCCGATCCCTGCACAATGACTGGATCTCCCGCTAGTTCGATCAGATCGCGGAGATAGGCGATCGTCGGGTCGATCAGTGCCGCCTCGTTATATTCACCCGGCCCCGCATGTCCCCTTGTCAGCACGATCGCCGCCACGTTGAACATCGAAAACTTCGCCTCAAGTGGTGTCGAAATCTCGCGCTGACGGGGAAGCGTCAGTGACCTTGCGGGAATGGTCAGAGTGAGTTTGGAGATGGTTCGCAACACCTTGTCGACCTTTTCTGCCGGGTCGTCAGGAGTAAGTCCGAGCGCCTCGCGCAGCTCGAGCACTGCGTCGATCGTCGCGTGCGTCGCAATCCCTGAGGCGTACGGCTTGAATCCGATCGCCTCCACCTCCCAACGAGAGCCAAGTCCATCGGTGATCCGCTCAAGATCAACCGCCTGCGCGGCGGGGATCATCCGCAGCTCACCGTCGATCGGCCGTTCCGTGTTTGCTGGACTGCTTGCTGCGGAGGCATACCCACGGAAACCCTCAATGGAGTTCTCGGCAGCGGTAAATGACTCTTCGGCAAGTAGAGCGGCCAAGAGTCCGTTGTAGGCCGCCTTTGCTGAATTAAATCCCTTTGCATGTGACCCAAACATCAGACCTCGAAGTCCCGAGGCCTGGGTGAGCGAGAGTCCCAATGCGTAGTTCGTGCGCAGACTGTCAAGACCAAGCATCCGACTTCCCGTCAGCGCGGCGCCCGCGGTGCCAAGCGTGCCGGTGGCGTGCCAACCGATCTCGTAGTGAACCCGCCCGAGCGCCTGGCCAAATCTGATCGAGGCCTCCATGCCAAGAGCCAGACTCGCAATGGCTTGGGATCCCGAGAGATGCCGATCCGCGCCAAGCCCCAGTACCACGGCGACGTTCATTGGATTGGTGTGGTACACCGTCTCAATGTGGGTGTCGTCGTAGTCGTTGTAGTGACCCATATAACCGTTCACCATGACGGCGTTGAGAAGATCGAGCCGCTCGGGACGTCCGATCAACGTTGCGTTACCGACGGCCCCAATTCGGGTAAGAACCTTCGTAAGGATCTCTACCGGCTCAGAGTTTGCTGCAGACAGTGCCGCAGCTATGCCGTTGAGGATCGACTGGCGGCTTCGCTCAAGCGCTGCTTTTGAGATATCTGCTGCGTCAAACTCCGTCACAAACTCCGCGAGAATGCGCGAATACTCCTGCATTTCATGCCCCTTCTTTCCCCCGTGCAAGATCCCGCGGTCGACGCGGAAACTCCTTGAGCTTTCAGATGATCAACATCAACTCGACAGAAGGTTCAGCCACCCATTGATGTTTCAAGCGGGGAGATCATCTCCAGACGGTTTCCAAAGGGATCATTGACAAAACAAGCCATGACATCTTCCTCAGTTCCCTTTGAGACGGTGACCTTTACCCCATAGTCACGAAGAGCCTGGAACTGCTCGGTGATTCCCTCGACCACAAAGGCGGTGTGTGCACGGGTCACTGGCTCAAAATCAACGTCAGGCGAGACGTGCACCTCGTAGCTCCCATGACTAAACCAAAGTCCAGGATGAACATTTCCGACCGGCTTGGCCAACTTCTCAAAGCCCATCAAACCGCACCAAAACTTCTCTGCCTCCGGCTCACCGCCAGCAGGTATCCGAAAATTTACATGCGCTATCTTCAACATATCGAATGACATTTGGGATCCTTGGGTAGAGACTTCGGGATGATCAAACAAACTTCGCAAGACTCTAAGACGCTAACTGCTGACCCATGGCGACACAATAGATTTTGCCGTGAGGGTCATCGCTGTGCAATCTTTGCATCAAAAGTTCCGCTCACGGCGAGCTGAGCGAAAGCTCAATCGGATCTTCCGCACGACTGAACGGTACAAGACCGGCGAACTATTGGGGCTCAGGATCTCCAAGTTGTCTCAAGGCGTCGCCCGTGACTCGGTAAGTCGTCCACTCGTCCATGGGCTGGGCACCAAGGGAGCGATAAAACTCGATCGATGGCGTATTCCAATTGAGAACCCACCACTGGAACCGTTGATATCCCTCTTGCACACAGATGCGTGCGAGGTGGACGAGGAGTGATCGACCATAACCGCGTCCCCGAAATTCGGGCTCGACAAAGAGATCCTCAAGATAAATTCCATGCGTTCCCGTCCATGTTGAGTAGTTCAAGAACCACACAGCAAACCCCACGACCGATCCCTCCTCTGACTCGACAAGATCACAGAAGACCTTTGGGTCAGTACAGAAGAAGTGTTCAATGATCTGGCTCTTTGTCACCTTCACCTCATCGAGCGCCTGCTCATACTCGGCGAGTTCGCTGATCAGGCGAAGAATCGAAGTGACGTCATCTGGGCGAGCTCGGCGAATATTCATCTCAGTGGCGTAGTGGAACAGAGATCGTCACTAATGCACCCTCGCCAGCGGCGATGGTAATTGTGCCACCGAGTTGACTACGCACCAGATCTCGAACAATCGAAAGACCAAGACTTGTGGTCTCATCGATATCAAATCCCTCCTCAAAACCCGAACCGTTATCCTTCACGGTCACGTTCAAGGTCGCTCCTAAGTTTTCAAAGGAAAGTTCAACTTTGGGCTGTTGGTTCATGTCTTTGTTAAAGGCATGCTCAGCCGCGTTTTGGAGCAGTTCCGCGATCACCACGGCGAGTGGCGTCGCAACATCGGCGACAACGCTCCCAACATCACCACCAACGTGCACCTCAAGCTTTGTGCCAGAGACGTTGGTATCTCGAGCAAGCCCGATGAGTGCCGGTACGATCTGGCCAAAATCGATCTGGTCTGCTGGCTCGCGGGCGAAGATCTCATGCACGAGGGCGATCGCCCGGATCCTTCGCTCCGCCTCAACGAGTGCTGTGCGGGCCGAGATGTCGGTGACCCGCCGTGACTGGAGGCGCAGAAGCGAAGAGATCGTCTGAAGATTATTTTTTACCCGGTGGTGCACCTCACGGATCGCTGCATCCTTTGAGAGCAGTAGTCGATCACGGCGTCGAAGATCGGTGACATCGCGGATCAATACCGCAGCCCCAGCGACTCGTTGATTGTCGATCAGTGGGATGCAGTGCAGAAGCACTATTGCATCGCTACGTCGCTCAACCTCTTCAGTCGTTGGTAGACGGTTAGAGAATGCGCCCTCGATGTTGTCCGATTCGACACCAAGTTCACGCAAAGTTGAACCAATGAGCGCCGAGACAATCCCAACGCGGTGCAGTGCGTTGACGGCATTTGGGGAGGCAAAACTAATCCGCTGTTCGGCATCGAGGACGATGACGCCATCACCGACTCGCGGTGCATCCTCCACGATGTCCTCATCGCCGAGAAATGGGTAGATACCGGCGTTGAGCATCTCGGCGAAACGTTCGAATAACCGCATGTAAACGCGCTCAAGGCCACCCGTGCGTCGACCGGCGGTCGGTGACCAAACTCGTTCCATAACGGCAACGATCTCGCCCTCCCAACGAACCGGCACGCATTCTCGATGCACATCACTTTGAAGTCGGGTGTCATCATCATCGAAGGTCGATATCTGGCCCGTCATCCACGCCTCGTTGACGAGTGAGACCTCGCTCGCGTCAAAGACTCGTCCAACGAGGTCATGCTGCAACAGTGTCTGGCTTGTTGTCGGTCGGATCTGGGCAGCGACGACGAACTGCTGACGGTCACCGTCGACAGTGGAGTAACCGGCGCGCACTCCTACTTGGTCGTCGGTGATCTCCGCACGGGTTCTCAGCGAAACCTGATCACTAAAGGCACGCTGTGGCCGATAGAGCACGAGATCGGAGAAGGAGAGATCCGACAGCAGATCCCACCGAGCGATCAGACGATCGAGGTGCTCATCGGGTCCAAAAAGCTCCTCCGTCTCGACCGATTCAAGCTCTCCAGTAGGACTCATGTTCGAACCTTGCCACCAAAGGGGACGGCGTATCCAACCCGACCTCGAAACGCCTGAAGTTCTTCGTACCCAGCGTCGATGGCAAGCTGCACAAGGTCTGCGTGATGATCGCCCACCCGGGCCATACCGTGCGCATCTGATGCGGTCGTCACCGGCACACCCAACTTATGAAAACGGCTCAACAGATCATTCGACGGATAGATCTCCGCGACGGGCTTGTGAAGTCCGGCCGAGGAGATCTCTGCGGCCATCTTTGAAGACTTTGCCGCCTGCGCGATCCGCTCAGAGAACTCGTCAAGTAATGCGGTCGGTGGTCGCCGACCGATGATCTTGATCAGGTCAGGGTGTGCAAGGACGTCGCAGGTCTTTGTTGCCGCCAACTCCTCAAGTGCCTCGATATAGCGTCGCCAGGCAAGGTCCGTTCCGCGTTCATCCCACACACGCATCGCGACTGAATCTTCGAGATTGTCAAACATCCACGTTCCGAGCCAGTGGATGGAGCCAAGCAGTACATCAAAGGGATAGCCCGCTAGCAAAGACGCGACCGCATCCATTGATCCCGGGTAGTAGTCGACCTCGAGCCCGAGGATAACGGGCAAGCCGGCTGCCTTCGCAGCGAGTACATCCTCGACGTACCGGTCAAGGTCCGCGGTTGCATGAAAGTCAAAGTACGAGGAGATCTGTGTGCGCAGCGGCTCACTCTCCTCCGCGTCCCAGAAGTTGTTGGCGATATCTCGCACTTGCGTAAAGCGAAAGAGGTGTTCAGTCAGAGCGATCTCTTGAACTCCATTTGCCTGTGCGCGCTCACAGTACAGTCCAAGGCGTTCGATCTTTTGTTCAGTTGGTTCTGCCCGTTCATCGTGTGGCCAGAGGTGAACGTGATAGTCGATCATGGATGATTCACAGGCAGGTCATGGCGACGCCAGCCGGCTATGACGCGCCGAACCCGACCCTTCGGATGTCCTCCTGCGTACCGACCTCGACGTAGGCGATCCGCGCTGCGGGAACCCCAATACGCCGTCCACGCTTATCGGTCAACCAAACCACGCCGTCGGTCGCCGCGAAGGCCGCCTCAATCTGAGTAAGGATCTCCTCCTGGGTCACCTCGTTGGCAAGCTCGATATCGAGCTCTCGCGATGCCTGGATAATTCCGATGCGTACTTCCACGCGTGGTACCTCTCTCCTCAATCAAAAGTTCAAACCCAGGACGATAACTATCCGTTCTACCTAGGCTAGTACCCCCTCTCGATCCCCATCCAAGCCAGGAACGAGTGGTGTCAGCTTGCCTGGCTCACCGAACTCATATTGAAATCGGCTACTCGGAGCGGGGGCATCGCCGTCCGGTTCATCCACTCACCCCACTCGCGCGACAGCGCCCTCGTTGTGGCCCCGACCTCGCTCACCCGTCCAAGCATGTCGAGCGGACTCTCATTGAACCGAAAGTTGTTCACCGCACCGACGATCTCCCCATCTTCAACCAGATAGACGCCGTCGCGCGTCAACCCCGTAAGCAATAGCGTCGCGGGGTCAACCTCGCGGATGTACCACAGGCAGGTAAGCAGCAGCGCCCGCTTCGTACCGGCGATCATCTCCTCAAGGTCTTTTGTTGCACCGGGAAGGCTGAGCGAGAGATTGTCGATCGGAGGGCTAAAGATGCCGCCCGATCGTTTGGCGCCAGCGCGGTGGTAGCGAAGTCTGGCAAGCGTTCCCCCATCGATCCACTTTGTCGTTCCCAACGGTGCACCGTTGTCAAAGATTGAGACATCCGAGGAGGATCCGCCTGTGAGGAGATAGGGAGCACACTCTATTCCCGGTGTCTGTGGGTCACTCCACAGATCGAAATCAAGCGTGGTCAGTCGCTCACCGATCCGGGTGTTATCACCGCTACCGGAGAAGACGTTTCCACCATCTTCCGCATCACGTCCGCTCATGGCACTCGAGAGTTCGATGACAAGATCCGCAGCCGCGTCGGGTGGCAGTAGGACCTCGTAGGGTCCCGCCTTGAGATCGATCTTGCGTGCGGCTTGATCGAGTCGCTCACCGAGGTGGGCGTAAATCTCGCGAACATCAATATCGGAAAAATCGTCAGTGCCTCGACCGACCCACGAAGAGGCACTGCCATCATCACTTCGACCGACAAGTTGGAACGATCCTGTCGGCTGTTCATGACGTAGTCGTAGCCCGCTCGAGGTTCCAAGGTAGGTCGTCGTCACCTCATGCGTCGCGAAGCCGGCAAGGACTCGGTGATTCGATCCAGCCTCACGAAAGACCTCGCCGAGACCTACTACCAGATCAGAGAAGAGCGACAGATCGGTTGTCGGTGCCACCTCAGCAAAGTCAGAGGAGACGGCCGTACTGTCGATAAGCGGAGATGCATCGGTTGCCGGGCGAGCATCCCTTGCCCGCGTCCGCGCCATCGTGACGAGATCATGAACATCCACCTGTCCCGATTGACTTGCGATGCCAACAGAGGTGCCTGCGCTCCCCTCAACAAAGACGGCGATCGTGACACTTCGATCGTGACGAACGCCATTTGTCGTTGTGGTGTTATTTGCAAAACGAATATCGCAATCGAAGCTCTCCTCAACGATCACAATTGCACTCAGGGGCGCCGCCGACGCCAACGCCTGTTCAACGACAACACTCGCACCAACAAGCGGATGAAAACCGAGGTTCGTCATCGACCCGACTCCTGCTTGGTGTTCAGCACCCGGATATTTTCGAACAGTGCTACCGGACAGCCATGGCTCACCGCTGCCACCTGTCCCGGCTGTCCCTTGCCGCAGTTCATTGCACCGCCGAGCAGGTAGGTCGAACGTCCGCCCAAGCCGACCAACGACCCCCAAAAATCCGTTGTTGTTGCCTGATAGGCGACATCTTTGACCTGTCGGGTGATCTTGCCATGTTCGATAAGAAAAAAACGCTGCCCGGTGAACTGGAAGTTGTAGCGCTGCATATCGATCGACCAACTCTTGTCGCCAACGATATAAATACCGCGCTCCACCCCAGAGATGAGGGCATTGAGATCTTGTCCGTCGTCAGCGCCGTGCATGAGCGAGACATTCGCCATCCGCTGGATCGGTGCCATCAAAGGTGAGCAGCCAAAAG
>CAIVND010000057.1 GCA_903907185.1 uncultured Acidimicrobiaceae bacterium | reverse complement strand
CCCTACACGACGCTCTTCGATCTGTCAATGATCGTGCTCGGTGATGCTCGAGGCACGGTCCAAATTGTTCTCGGTGTAGTCGCTGTCATCTTTGCAACGATCAACGTTGTTGGTGGATTTGTAGTCACCGATCGAATGTTGCAGATGTTCAAAACGAAACCCGCTCCAAAGGTCAAAGACAAACCATTGGATGAACCGTGAGCATCGACACGGTAATCCGGATCGTGGATCTCCTTGCGGCGATCTGCTTCATCTTGGCGCTGAAAGGTCTTTCGAACCCGAAGACTGCTCAGCAGGGAAACATCCTGGGAGCACTCGGAATGGCAGTTGCCATCGGGCTGAACTTCAAAACGCCAGGGTTGCACCGATTTGGATTGATCATCTTGGCAATGGTGATTGGCACTGCCATCGGTGTTCCGGTAGCTCGTTATGTGAAGATGACGGCTGTGCCACAGATGGTGGCCGCATTCAACGGTGTTGGTGGCGGAGCCGCTGCTCTTGTTGCCATTAGTGATTTTCTGCAGGCAAAACCAAAAGAACTCGCCGTCTACCAGATCGTCGAAGTGCTCTTCGGCGTGATTGTCGGGTCGGTCAGCTTTTCGGGTTCGGTGATCGCATTCGCAAAGCTGCAAGAGATCATGTCTGGACGACCAATTACCTATCCTGGGCAAAAGATCATCAATGCTGCGCTCTTCGCGTCGATCGTGGCCGGCACCATCTGGCTCTGTACCGATCCATCATGGCAACTCCTCCTTGCCGTGGCGCTTCTTTCAAATGTCTTTGGTGTCGCCCTCGTTCTCCCCATCGGCGGTGCTGATGTTCCGGTTCTAATCTCGCTCTTGAACTCATTCACTGGACTCGCTGTGGCCGCGAGTGGTTTTGTGTTGCACTCCGTTCTCCTTGTCGTCGCTGGAACTTTGGTGGGAGCATCGGGAACACTGCTAACACGCATGATGAGCCAGGCCATGGGCCGTTCCATCGTAAATATATTGTTCTCTGCCTTTGGCTCAGCAGTGATTGGCGAAGATAGTGCCGATGTCACAGGGCGGTCAGTTGTGAGTGCGGGCGTCGAAGACGTTGCCATCTTGCTTGCCTATTCGCGAAAGGTAGCGATTGTTCCGGGTTATGGTCTCGCTGTGGCACAGGCTCAGCATGTCGTGCGGGAGCTCGCAGATCTCTTGGAGGAACGAGGCGTCGAGGTCTTCTACGCAATCCATCCTGTTGCAGGTCGAATGCCTGGACATATGAATGTCCTACTAGCAGAGGCGAATGTTCCTTACGAGAAGCTCCACGAGATGGAACAGGCCAACACGGAGTTCGCCACCACCGATGTTGCACTCGTCATTGGGGCAAATGATGTCGTTAATCCCGCAGCGAAAACTTCGCCGGGGAGTCCAATATTTGGGATGCCCATTTTAAATGTGGATGAGGCAAAGAATGTCATCTTCATGAAGCGTTCAATGCGCCCTGGTTTCACTGGTATCGAAAACGAATTGATGTATTCACCAGGCACCACGTTGCTGTTTGGCGATGCAAAAGATTCACTCACGCTGCTGATCAACGCGGTCAAGTCCAGCTAACGACTCGTTTCTTTGCTTGCTGGATCCGTGCTCGCGAGAAGAGACTGGCATGGCCCACACCTTCCAAGAACCGCGAAGTGATGCGTGTCGATCGTGAAGTCGTGCTTCTCCATGATCTCGAGAGCGAGCTGAGAAAAGATCTCGTCGGGTGCCTCAATCGCCACTCCGCAGTCCTCACAGACGAGATGCCCGTGCACCTTTGTCGAGAGATGGTATGTAGCAGGACCATGGCCAAGATGTGAGTGTGAGACAACGCCAAGACGCTCAAGTTCGTCAAGATTCCGATAGATCGTTGACAGATGGATGTCTGGAGCACGGCGCTCAAGATCGTCCGCGATCTCCTCAGCCGTGAGGTGGCTCTTTGCCTCGATAAGGCACCGGATGAGAAGGCGACGCGAGGTGGTTACCCGGTTACCCTCAGAGCGAAGCATGTCGAGTACGACCTCGACTCCCTCGTTCTCAGCGGATCTGTGCTCACCAGGCATGGGGCGAGTCTAGGGGCACAAGGGTGCGAGAGCTCCGGTCTGGGTGTGATCGC
The DNA here is from genome assembly GCA_903907185.1 of uncultured Acidimicrobiaceae bacterium. GTDB lineage: Bacteria > Actinomycetota > Acidimicrobiia > Acidimicrobiales > Bog-793 > CAIVND01. The sequence goes on along the minus strand of CAIVND010000057.1, from coordinate 4,014 downwards.
TAAGGTGGTGCAATGGCATGGACGAGGGTATTCACGCTCCGTATCCTCCGGCTTCATGTTGCGCTCATCATCTGTACTGTCGCATTCGTCTGGCTCGCCGATTGGCAGATTCGACGAGCCCTAGGAGGCAACACTCTGAGTTGGGCTTACGCGTTCGAGTGGCCGATCTTCATTGTCTACGCGTTTGTACTTTGGCGTCGGCTTCTCCTTGACGAGCTCCACCGCGGCTCAAGAAGAACCACCACAGAGCGAAGCCCCCAATTCAGTCTGTTTGCAAAACAACGCAGGGCTCGAAAACAGACACTCGACAACAGACAGATCCAAGAGGACATCGATCGGGATCGATACAATACCTACCTCTCCTCGCTGGCGGACCACGACTCAGAGAGTGGTTCGTACGAGCGCCCTTTTTAAAGGTTGGCGCCTACCGAGGACCCAGTCGAACTTCACGGCTAAGACGCTGCAGAAAGTTGCCGGGTTGACTCAGGCTCATCCGAAGATGCAGCATCCGGATCGGAAAGCCGAGCGATCTCGCATTGATCCGCTGATCAACATCGAAACCAACCAGACCCTGGGCTGAACCATTGACAAGCCACACCCCACGCCAGCCGTGTACTCCAACGCCGCCAATCATCCCTGGTTCGGGTTTCGCGTTGTAGATGGCACTAAACGGAATCTCCGCGCGAAATCCATAGCCAAATCTGACCTCAAGTGTTCGCTCGTGAAACACCACGCGCGTGAATTTCGGTCCGAGGCCAACAAGGGAGAGGAGAGGTCGCATGATCCCATAGCGGAAGGTGTAGATCTCCTCGTCAACCATCAGATGGTCTCCTCGCTGACTTGTATCGATCAACTACCAGACAAGCTCGACTCATCCCACTCCCCTATTCGATCGTTGCGCCCAATCTTTGGCTTTCGACCCCTTGAATGTGCGAGCCCTAGGGCTCCGGGGGGAGGGCTCGAACCTCCAACCTCCGGATTCAAAGTCCGGCGTTCCGCCAATTGAACTACCCCGGAATGATGATGACGATCAGCCCAGATTCTGCGAATCGACCATCAGATATTCCGCTCGCAATGATAGGCCGAGACACCCAATACGACGCGACGGACCGACTAAGCGTCTCGCCGAGCAAGGAGGTAGCCACCGATTCCAAGCACGACCACTGCGTAGAGCACGAGAAGAAGCAGCCCAACGCCCATCGAGAACTCATGAGGCCCAGTCACCTGCGAGACAACAGAATGCCCAATTGACGCGGGAAGAAACCGACCAAAGGTGTTGGAGATCGACGATGGCAGTAGGGAGACAATGATTGGAACAACGAGGAGTATGGAGATATATGCGCTCACTGCCGCAGCGGTGTGCCGAATGATCGTCGCGAGACCAAGCGCCAAAAGACCCAAAAGGCAGAGGTAGAGACCCACTCCAGCTACGGATGCAAGTACACCATGGGTGCCGATCGTGACATGTGGAGCCGGACTCGTTAATAACATTTGGCCAACAAAGAACGAGACAAAGGCCACGATCTCTCCCATGATCAGCGCAGAGACGCCGAACACAATCACCTTCGCAAGTAGGAGGTACGAGCGTTTTGGGACCGCTGCGAGCGAGACGCGAATCGTGCCAGTTGCGTACTCTGCACTGATCGCCAAGACCCCTAGAACACCGATCGCGAACTGGCCAAAGAAGACGCCAACAAGGCTCTGGCGAAGTGGATCAAAGGTCAGCTGCTCCTCGAGTCGCATCTGCGTCCAGTGCGATGACGCCAACGACGTTGCGAGCGCTCCAAGACCTACCGCCAAGACAAAGAGCGTCCCGAAGCTCCATATCGTCGACCGGACGGTTCGCAATTTCGTGAACTCCGAAGCGATCACGCTGTGCAGCGGGTACCCACCTCGTGCAAAGGCTGGAGCCTCGACATCGGTCTGTTGATCGGTGCTCACTGTCGGCTCCTCTCTGTGCCGTGATACTCCACGCTCTCCTCGGTCAGCTCCATGAAGACCTCCTCCAACGAGGCGGTCACCGGTGCTAGTTCGTGCAGCATGACCTTTTCATCAAAGGCAATTTCACCGATCGCAGCCTCAGCCAGACCATAGACCTGAAGGATGCCATCTGCCTCTTGGGTCACTTTGGCGCCCTTTGCCACAAGTGCTTGCTCGAGTCGATCGATCTGCGGTGACCGGACACGGACAAAACTCTGCTGGTTATTTTCGAGAAGAGCGTTCATCGACGTCTGAGTCAGAAGGCGTCCACGGCCAATAACAACGACCTCTTCAGCGATCTGTGCCATCTCGCTCATGAGGTGACTCGAGACGAACAGGGTACGTCCCTCTTTTGCCAAACTAATGAGCAGGTTTCGAACCCACCGGATCCCTTCAGCATCGAGACCATTCACCGGCTCATCAAAAAGCAGTACACCGGGGTCACCAAGAAGCGAAACCGCAATACCGAGACGTTGACCCATTCCCAGCGAGAACTTTCCAGCGGGCTGGTCCGCAACTTCGGTGAGACCAACGATGTCGAGCACCTCATCGACACGGGTTCGTGGGATCTGATTTGACTGAGCAAGCATCCAAAGGTGTGATCGAGCACTTCTTCCCGGATGGATCGCCCTCGCCTCAAGAAGAGCGCCAACCTCTCGTAGCGGCCAGGCCAGATCGACATAGCGCTTTCCATTAATCGTGGCAGTGCCTGAACTCGGTCTATCTAGACCAATGATCATTCGCATCGTGGTCGATTTTCCAGCGCCATTCGGACCGAGAAAGCCAGTCACAACACCCGAAGCGGCGGAGAAACTGAGATTTTCGACCGCAACCTTGTCCCCATATCGCTTCGTTAGGTTGAGAACTTCGATCATCTACGTCTCCACTCTGTGCCTGCGAAGACCACCACTGTCCGTGGTGAACTCGTCCATCACCATACCGTCGTCCTGTAGCGGTATCTCAGCAGTAGAGGGCCTATTGCGCATCGGGTACAAAGGATCTTGAAGATCCTCCGCGACAACTTCGGTATTGGGCTATCCTCATCCAAGTCATGGGATCACTTATCAAAAAACGACGCAAGCGTATGCGCAAGAAGAAGCACAAGAAGATGCTGAAGCGCACTCGCTGGCAACGCAGAGCCAAGTAGCAGCACTATGTTTTCGGCGTTGCTCCTAACGCCCTGTTCGCTGATGTGATGACCTCACCGTTGTCGCTGGTGTAACCAATGCTCGCTCCTTGATTGCTCTGACGCGCTCGCGAACCAACTCAGCGATAACGTCTCTCTTCTCGAGAGCACATTCGACAAAGATCGATGATCCACTTCCTGCAAGGACTGGATCGATGCCCGATACCTCGCCGAGGATCTCCATCCATTCGATAAGTTTGGGCTCAAGCGACAGAGCGGCAGCCGTCAAATCATTTATTCCCTTTGGATCGGGCCTCCCACCGAGATCGTCAAACCTTCGATAGACACCCACTGTCGAAAGACCAAACGACGGCGTTACGACGACAAAGGACTGCTCCTCGTAGTCCAGTGCTCTGATCTTCTCTCCAACTCCTGTTACCTGTGCCCGTCCGCCAACAAGACAGAAGGGAACATCAGATCCAAGCGATGCCGCTCGATCAAGGTCCGTAAATTCGAAGTGGCGGAGAACGGCCGCTGCATCTGCTGAACCGCCGCCTAGTCCTGCACCGGCAGGGATGCGCTTTTCGAGGGCGATGGACGCCTCAACGCCACAGAGCTGCAACGCCCGAACAACGAGATTCGTTGCATCTGCGGGGACCTCAAACCCCCCACGTGCTGTGGTTATTCCCCCAGTCCAGTCGATCTGATCGCTGACGCGAAGTCCGCTGCCAGCCTGAAATGTCAGGGAGTCTGCGAGATCGATGAGTACCATCTCTGAATCGAGAAGGTGGTACCCGTCATCGCGCACACCCGTCCCGTGAAGCGTCCGGGTCAGCTTGGCGAAGGCAAGTTCTCTTGTGATCGTATCCACCCTGCTAGCTTGCCCCATTCGAAGATATCAATGGTTT
>CAIVND010000056.1 GCA_903907185.1 uncultured Acidimicrobiaceae bacterium | reverse complement strand
TCCTCCCTGCGATCGATATTGCGCTGGCACGATTTGTTGAGCTTCGTGCTCTCGCAGCGGAGAATGCCGCGCTCAACGAGGGAAACCGTACCCTCGAGGCGCAGCTGGAGACGCGACGGTGGATCGATCGAGCGAAGGGGAAGTTAATGGACGACTTTGGGCTCTCTGAGTCTGAGTCATTCACCTTCATCCAGCAACGGGCGATGAACGATCGAACGACGATGCACGAGATCGCGCAAAGCGTAGTTACGGGCGACATAACGCCCGAGTAACGAGAGGATCAGGCTTGGTCTCTTTGAGGCTGAGTCTTGATCTGATGCTGCGGATCTGACGCTACGTGCGTGCTCTCAGATTGCGGTGACGAACATGTGCTGGGTGATCGAAGGTCCAAGTTCAATCGGCTCGCTCGAGGATCCATTCTCATCGAGTATCGCAAGTGTGATCGTCCCGTCGGGCGACCGCTCCCGGATTACCGCGTTGCGCCCTGGGATAATTCCATGAATGCCGAGGTAGGTGAGTGCCTCAGGATCTGTTTCGATCTGTTCGGTAATGCGTGCGAGCAAGATCTCCGTACCGGGAGCGATCTCGTTCATCCGTGACTCGTCGCCGAGCTCTCCACCCATGCCAGGGATCAGACTCCCGTGGGGACAGGTCGTTGGGTGACCGAGCATCGCGATGAAACGGGCCTCAACATCATCGGAGATGACGTGCTCCCAGCGACCAGCCTCCTCATGAGCCTTGTGCCAAGGAAGACCGAGGATATCCACGAGGAACCGCTCGGCGAGCCGGTGTCGTCGTACGGTGCTGAGTGCCTGGATCTGGCCCTTATCGGTGAAGGAGACGCCACGCCCCTCGCGCAACAGGTAGCCATCATCGGTGAGGCGATGCACCATCTCCGAGACGGCCTGCGCGGAGAATCCGAGTCGCTCGACAAGTCGCGCCTGGATGACTGGAACGCCCTCTTCGCTGAGCCCAAAGATCGCCTCAAGGTACTCTTCGACTGGTGGGTGGAAACCGTCGGACACAGCGAAAGTCTAACGTCATTGTCGCCGATCGCCATCGAACGACTCCTTGCTCGGTACCAAGAAAGTGCGATCAAATCGTCCCAACCTCGGTCCCGCGGCATTTAGCATCAACGGGTGGCCACCTACCTCCTTCTTGACGGACACTCGCTCTCCTATCGAGCGTGGTTCGCGCTACAAGACACACAGATGCAGACGGCCGCTGGTCAACAGACCCAGGCGGTTTACGGATTTGTATCGATGGTGACCAAGCTCATCGAAGACTTTCGACCTGACGGCTTGGCAGTCGCCTTCGATCGAAGCGAACCGACCTTTCGTGATGCGATCGTGCCCGATTACAAGGCTGGCCGGCCGTCTACCCCTGAGCCGCTCCGAGAGCAGTTTGGCCTGATCCGGCAGTTTGTGGAGGCACTCGGCGTTCCCGCAGTCGATCAGATCGGTTTTGAGGCTGACGATGTTCTCGGAACACTGGCATCGACCATCGCTGCATCGGGCAACGAGGTCATCGTTGTTACCGGTGACCGAGACGCCTACCAGCTTGTAGCCGATCCCTTTGTGCGAGTTTTCTATAACCGCCGAGGGGTCTCTGACTACGTGCTCTACGACGAGGCGGGGATCTTCGAACGAACTGGAGTTCGTCCAGCCGACTATCCGCTCTATGCCGCAATGCGAGGCGACAAGTCAGACAACATCATCGGCGTGCCCGGCGTCGGTGAGAAGACTGCGGCGAAACTCGTCAACGAGTATGGCGACGTCGATGGAATCTACGCCAACATCGATCGGTGTACTCCTAAGCTTCGAGCCTCTCTCGTTGAGTACGAGGAGCAACTCCGGCGAAACCTTCTGCTAACTCCGATCGTCTGTGATGTTCCCCTCGAGGTCACCATCGACGACCTCACCTTTGGAACGGCCGATGTCACTCAGCTCGGCGCACTGCTTGATCTGCTTGAACTCAAGACGCTCAAGGACCGTCTGTTGAAGTTGCTCCGAACATTTTCGACCGTTGAAGGTGAGAGTGCCGACGATGATGACCGGCCGGTTGTCGATCGACGACCGGTGATTGCGCTGCGCGAACCTGCATCCGCGGTGAGCTACCTCGAAGAGATTGGCCAACTTGATGTCGGCGAGTCGATCACGGTCGATGCGCTGTGGGCTGGTGCTGCAGGCCGTTCCACGCCGATCGAACTTGCCATCGCTGCGGTGGCGAGTCCAACCGTCGGCGTGATCAGCGGAGTACTTCTCAATGACCCAGGAGTGTCTAGCGCTCTGTGTGCGCTGGTGAGCTCAACCGAGACTGGCCGCCCACTTTTTGGACATCGCGTGAAGGAGCTGATGCGCGCGCTCCTTCCACTTGGTATCGACATCACGGACCTCGCGATCGATAGTGCTGTTGCCTCCTACCTTGTCGATCCAACGCTTGGTCAGGAGAGCCTTGAAGGTCTCGCCCGACGGTTCGATGTGGCCGTGGTCGGAGGTGCCCCGGTGATCACGAGCGAGCAGCTGGGCTTCTCGCTCGAAGAGGAGGGGGAAGATGAGCGACTCAACCTGCTCGCCGATCGATTGGTCACCATTGGCGGACTAGCAAAACGCCTTCATGAGGAGCTCGTGGCTACTGAGGCGATCTCGCTGTGGGAGGAGATTGAGCTTCCACTGATCCGAGTGCTTGCGAAGATGGAGTCTGTTGGCATCGGTGTCGACGTCAACCAGCTGGAGTCGATCAACACCGAACTGACGGGGGAGTGCAAGCGTCTCGAGGCAAAGATTCATGAACTTGCGGGCGAGACCTTCAACGTCAACTCGCCGACCCAACTTCGAGTCATCCTCTACGACAACCTCGGCCTTCGCCCGGGCAAGAAAACTAAGACTGGATTTTCGACCGACGCACAGACCCTCGAAAAACTGCGAGACCAACATCCAATTATCGAGGCGCTGCTTGACTATCGCGAGGTGGAGAAGCTGCGCTCTACCTATGGCACCGGACTTCTTGGCGAGGTGGCGAGCGATGGCCGCATTCACGCCTCGTTCGGACAGACTGTCGCACGGACCGGACGGCTCTCCTCAGACGCACCGAACTTGCACAACATCCCGGTCCGCTCCGAGGTTGGCAAGCGGTTCCGCGAGGCCTTTGTGCCAGCAAAGGGCTGTCAGTTTCTTGTCGCCGATTACAACCAGATTGAGCTCCGCGTTATCGCCCACCTGGCAAAAGATCCGGGTCTGGTCGCGGCCTTTGCCGCGGGTCAAGACATCCACACCACGACCGCGGCTGGCGTATTTGGTGTTGCAGCCGAAGAGGTGACCACCGCACAGCGCAATCGGGCAAAGATGATCTCCTATGGCCTTGCCTACGGAATGGAGGCCTTTGGACTCGCGCAGCGCCTCGGCATTCCCGTTGGCGAAGCCGCCGAGATTCTCGACCGCTACTTTGCTGCGTTCCCCTCGGTTCGCTCCTATATGGAAGAGACCGTTGCTGAGGCAAAGCGGAAGGGCTATACCGTGACCGAGCGTGGTCGACGTCGCTACCTACCGGAGCTCAATTCGGACAACTTTCGGGTCCGACAGGCGGCCGAACGCCAAGCGATGAACGCCGGTATTCAAGGACTTGCGGCGGACATCTTCAAAGCTGCGTTAGTGAATCTTGATCGTGCCTTTGAAGATGCTGGGCTAGCGAGCAAGATCGTCCTTCAGGTCCACGATGAGATCATCGTGGAGGCCACCGAAGTGGAGCACGATCAGGTCCACCAGCTGACCCTCGCAGCGATGCATGACGCTTACCCCTTGGCCGTGCCCCTCGAGGTCAACATCGCCTGGGGTTCGAGCTGGGCCGAGGCGAAATCGGGCTGAGCCCCAGGGGTGTAAGATCTTCCCGTCCTCCTGAAGCGATGACGACCGCGAGGTGCAGTCATGCAGGGGATCTGTCCGTATCCATCGCGACTGCTTTGGCATCGCCCTACCCGGGTGAGGCTCGGGTAGAAGCCAGAGTGTAAGGCCCCAATATGTCCGATGTAACGACCCCCGCTCCCTCTGACGTCATTATCTTGACTCCGATCTCCGAGATGGGAACCTTCGACGCCGATGGCGTCTACACCCCTCGCAAGATCGTCGAAGACGACCTTGGAAGCATCTCCTTCGATGATGCTGTCAACCAGACGATCGTTGCCTTTGAAGATGGTGACATCGTCAAAGGAACCGTTGTCAAGGTCGATCGCGATGAGGTACTTCTTGATATTGGATTTAAGTCCGAGGGAGTGATTCCTGGACGCGAGCTCTCCATCCGTCATGACGTTGATGCACATGAGATCGTCAAGATCGGTGATGTCGTCGAGGCGCTCGTTTTGCAGAAAGAGGACAAAGAGGGTCGCCTCGTTCTTTCGAAAAAGCGCGCGCAGTATGAGCGTGCATGGGGCACGATCGAAGAGACCAAAGAGTCCAATGGCGTTGTTAAGGGTCTGGTCATTGAGGTCGTTAAGGGTGGACTCATCATGGACATCGGTCTTCGAGGATTCCTTCCGGCGTCGCTCGTTGAACTTCGTCGAGTACGTGACCTCGCGCCCTACATCGGCAAGACCCTTGAGGCCAAGATCATCGAACTCGACAAGAATCGCAACAACGTTGT
>CAIVND010000055.1 GCA_903907185.1 uncultured Acidimicrobiaceae bacterium | reverse complement strand
GCAGCACCAGCATCGGCGCTCCCTCAAAGTTTCCTCCAACTTTTCCTCCATTGCCTCGAAACTCTTCGATGATCTGCTGATTAAACGCGTTCATGTCGGTCATGCGGCTCTCCATTTCTTTGAAGTCTCAGTAAGAGATCTGAATCGTGCCGGGAAAGTTGGAGACTAAACCGCTTCCAAAACGGTCAGACCTTCTGACTCGTTGGCCTCATAGTAGTGATCTTCAAATTCGGTCGGTGTCACGTAATCGAGTGATTCGTGAATGCGCTTGTTGTTGAACCAATCGATGTAGTTGAGCGTTGCCCATTCGACATGCTCAACGTTGCGCCATGGCCCTTGACGGTGGATCAGTTCGGTCTTGTAGAGGCCATTGAAACTCTCGGCGAGCGCGTTGTCGTAGGAGTCGCCCTTAGAACCAACCGACGCGACGATCTCGGCTTCGCCCAATCGTTCCGAATATCGAATACTGAGATATTGAACGCCCCTGTCGCTGTGATGTATCAGATTAGACAGATCGTTGCCGTTCCTCGCGTAGATCGCCATCTCAAGCGCATCAATGGCAAGGTCACTGCGAAGCGAGACTGATGCCTGCCAACCAACGATCGCTCTCGAGAAGACATCGATGACGAACGCCACATAGACCCACCCTGAGTGCGTCTTGATATAGGTCAGATCCGCGACCCACAGTCGGTTCGGTGCAGCTGCGGTGAACTGTCGATCGACCAAGTCGCTCGGTCGATACAGGGACTCATTGGTCACGGTGGTGACCTTGAACTGGCGACCTCTGCGTGCGCCAGAGTGACCCTCTTGTTTCATTAGTCGTCTCACCGTGCAGTGTGCCACGACAACGTTTTCACGGTTGAGCTGTTTCCAGATCTTCTTAGCGCCATAGACCCCGGCGCAGTTAGACCGATGAACCCGGGCAATCTCTGGTTTGAGGGCTTCGTCACGGATGAGCCGTGTGCTCGGGGCACGCGACCTGGTGGCGTAATAGGTGCTGGGAGCGAACTGCAGGGCTCTGCAGATCGGCTCGACTCCCCATCGATCTTTGCGCAAATCGATGTAATGGCTTATCGCTTGGTTTGACCGTCGAGCTCGGTCGCAAAGAAAATCGACGCATCTTTCAAGATGGCGTTCGCTCTTTTAAGGTCCTTGTTCTCACGCTCGAGCTCTTTGAGGCGAGCTCGCTCATCGGTCGTGAGACCGGGCCGATCTCCATCGTCAACTTGTGTTCTTCTCACCCAGGACCTGAGGGTCTCTGGGCACATTCCAAACAGCTTCGAGATTGCGGTGAATGCAGCCCACTCAGACGGGTAGTCCTCGCGCTTATCTGCCAGCATCCTTACGGCACGTTCACGAAGCTCAGGTGAGTATCGGGAATTTCTTGACATGGAGTAATCCTCTCAGAGGATTTACTCTCCAGGAAACCCGGCACGATTCACTCGTTCACAAGGGCTCCTATTTCCATCCATCAATTCGGCACCAGCCTACTTAGAGATCTTTCAGACCACCGCCCAAGCGGTAGCTTCAATGCATTAGATATCGAAAACAGTCCTCGATGCACTAGCGACGACTCGATCAACGAAGTCTGTCCGCATCCACGACCTATCGCGACTGCTTCTAACACGGTCAGTGCACAACTCAACGACGACTCAGATGACGATCTCTTTACCAGATCCATCGTCGCCTTGGTCCAACCCCGTACCACTCAGCAGGCGATCTATCGAGAACGCGATGCAAAGGACTAGTCCAATTCGAAGCGAAGCAGCAGTCACCATTGACAACCGATCCAACTCTCCAACACCACCTGATAACCAGGCGAAATATGCCTGTGGAACCACTGACGCAAGCAAGATGCACGGGATTCGTTGACGCCTATCAATGCCGTACCGTCTCCGAGACAAATAGAGGAGATAGCCAGCAATACCGACGACAGAGAGAATCGCTCCAGCTTGCCCCTGTTCAAAGAGAATGTCGCCAAAGATTGGCGGAACCACTTCCCTGTAGCGCCCATAGTCAATTGTTGGCGAGAGAATTGATGGGGTTGGATTTGGCATAACCGTTAGCGGATAAACAGTGGTATTTGGAATTGTGAGTGAGCTGACCTCGCCGAAAAATGAACTCAACGGACCAAGCAAGGTGTAGTTGGGATGGCTAAAAACAAATTCGGCGTAGACGCGCGCGCCATCCTTAACCAGCCAAGGACGGAAGGATGGGAGCCCAGCAAGATTTGACCCGTACGGTGTCCCCGCATCAGCTGCAACTTCTGGTGAATACGGCATTCCATGGGCAACAAACCAGTTCGTGTAGTCCTTGTTAAGCAGTATGCGATCAGCAACGTAGTCTGCAACATTTGCGTTTTCTACCTGGGTGTTTCGCGATGTAATCACCAATGAATAAGCGCTGATAAGAATCATCATCAGGGCAACGAATCCCCTTAACTTCGATCGATGTCTACCGAGCGCGGCAACCAACGCCCCCACAGTTATGAGTAGTCCGACGATGACATCTGCCTGACGTGTCAAAGTCCAAGCGAGTGTCACGAATACGACGGCCATTGCCCATCGCAACGACTCTTTTTGAAAGAAACTCAACCAGGTCGCTACAAGCAAGGCTGTTAGCGATAGGGTCAATGACTCACTGAGGAGCGTAGTGTTCCAGCTAACTATTGGCGCTACCAGGCCAAGTGCCAAAATTGTAAAGCGGATGACAATCCGCACTCTCTTATGATCGATGAGTCTCACAACCGATAGACAAAGAGTCCACCAGCAAGCTGCTGCGACAACCGCCTGTGCAGCAACGCGTAGCGCATCGGTATTGAAAATGTTGTACAAGAGCGGGACTGTTGGCAGCTCTGGGCCATTACCCGCAAAATTGAGAATCATGTAGGTGGCACTGTCGGGGTACTTTCTAGTGACCAAGCCCGCAACTGCGAAAAGATGTAAAGCCAAATAGGCGAGGAATGGGACGGCAGGTCTGCACTTCGCAAGTTTCCTCTGCCAAGGCCTAATCTTTAACCACACAGCCGGTCCCTTCCCATGATCGATCCTGTAACAAGTATTTGAACTAGCTAGACAAAGCAGAACTCGGATCAAACGACTTGCTCCAAAGCCTACGAGAAGGGCCTTCCGAATTTTTCACTATTTGAAATACTCCATCGCGCTTCTCGTGGATAATAGTGGGAACAACCATCGATTTGGACCCTAGATCTAGGAAGTTGCATACCAGGCCTCCTTGAAATCACGCAGGATTGCCATCAGGTTCTACGACCGCACACGCACCACCATTTTTCGTCGTCAATGATCAACTCGACTTTCGTCCACCAAACAATTTCAAAACCACGCGGAGTAACGTGTCAGTACACGATCCGGACACGGTCTATCTAACGGCGTCCTTTCGCCAGTTGGGGGCAGCATGAACAATAGAGAGCCTACGCGGACGGGCCTTCGCGTAGCTGTGTCTCTACTCGTAAGCCTCGCTGTTGCTAACGCTATCTGGCAACAAATTGGGACGACGTTGCATGGAACTTCAATAGTCGTCGGCTATCCACTTTTTGCCAACTTCAACGTAACTCGGTACACCTACGCCTACTATCTCGCCATTCTTGTCGGTCCCGCTGTCTTTCTCGTCTGCTTCCAACTGCTCAGTCGATTCGGCCCACTGCGTCGCCTTACCGCCAAACGGCGCTCAGTACGAGATGGTCAGACCCCAGATGGTGATGAGTTTGCCCAAGCTGACAAGCAATCTGTTTCACCAGCAATGCACATCTCGCGGTTGGTCGGTGTCGGAGCGATGTTGGGACTTGAGATCAAGACGGGATTTGGACTTGGCTCTATAAGCCCGGTCCTTGCAATAGCTCTAGGTGCCGTTATCTTTGCTTCAGCCGCCCTACTGATCGCCGCCGCGCTTCACCAACTGCGCCCACTAGTGCAGTGGACAACGGTCACCTCGGTATTCAATATCGTCTCGACGATCGTGATGGTGCCGCTTCTCTATCAGATCTCTCGCACGACGATTGTCACTGTACTTTCGACAGACCGTGTCGTGCACTATCCATGGCTGCCACTCTGGCTCGTGATCGGCATCACTGCGCTATTACTCGCTTGGGCTGTGCGATTTCGGATCCGTCACGAACTTTCGCATATTGAGCATCACCTCATCTTCTTCGTTGCAGTTCCACTCACGATTTTTATTATCCACGCGGGTATTCCGGGTGCACTCGGACCCGTCGATGTGTTTGGTGAGGGTGAGTACTTAGCTGGTGGATGGCTCCTACTCCATGGCGTCATGCCCTGGCGAGACATCTACATGATTCACGGAATCTGGGACGACGGTATTAAGAGCATCATCGGCTATCAGATCTTTGGCCGCACTCGATGGGGTGCAACGACAGGCATCACTATGCTTCTCTATCCGCTGTACTGGGTCTTCCTCTACTACTTTGCCGCCGCCGTCTTTATCCGCAGATCGTTCTTTGTCCTCGCCGTTGCAGCAAGTATGTGCGCTGGCATCTTCGTCAATTGGGATCTGCGTTACGCATTCTGGCCACTCATCCTTATTCTCCTTGCCCGCGCACTTCAACAACGAAACACCGGTGGAGCGATTGCCCTCATGGCAGGGATAATCGCACAGGCAATCTTGATCCCTGAGATGAGTTATGCGTTGATCGCCTGCGGTGCGACGGCCGTTCTCTTTGAGATCTACGAGAGAAGATCTCAAAGATTCTCCTTTGGCGACTATCCCGTCACCATCCGCGCGACGATCTCTGGCGCGGTAATGGGTGGAGCATTTTTACTCTGGCTGCACATTGAACATGCGCTCGGCGGTTTTGTGGGCTATTTCAAGGACTTCGCAACTTCACATGCACTCACCGGTGGCATACCTCTCTTCACCGACTACGCGAAGCGATCCGTGCCAAATTCGCTGGGCATAACTCTGCATGCAGTCGATTCACCGGCCCTCATTACTCGGTACTCCATCGAACTCTTTCTCCCCATCGCGGCCATTGTCGTGACGATCCTGCTCGTTGTGGCTCGAATTCGAGGTGGACGACGCCTCGTCATCCAAGACTGGCTCTGTGTCGCGGCTGCCATCATGGTCGCGCTGTATTACCCAAAGGGAATCGATCGGGCTGATGTCGGCCACATCGCCGAGGTCTTTGAGGTGACGGTGCCCCTCCTCCTGCTGCTGAGCTATCGCTTCGTTGTTGGCCTCGACCGGGCGTTCGCACATCAATCAGTTGCGGGCGTAGCCAAAAAGGGTTCGATACAACTTCGACGTCATATCAGTTCGTTGTCCGTTGCCAGCCCAGCCGCGATGATTGTCCTCCTTGTAGTACTGCTCTCAGCTCCGCTCACGCCGACCGGAGCCGTGATGACCGTTCCGACCCAGCACCAGGCCAGTTCCCCAACACCAGCTGCCCCTCCGATGGTGAAGGGCGGGCCGGGTCTCGGTTACGCAACGAATGGCCTCTCTAACGACGTCATCATTGATACGCAACGGATCTTCGATCGCTATGCCGGTACCTCTGGTCCAGTCTTCGATTTCAGCAGCGCGCCTGCCATCGTGAATTTCTTCCTCGACCGACGACCAACCTCTCGCTTCTACGACATGGGCTCCGTTCTTACTCCCACAACGGAGTATCAGGTCATCTCCGATCTGCAACGGACACAGCCAAACATCGTGCTCTTCGACGGTGCTGGGCTGAGCTCGTGGGATTACATCTCGAACCAAGTCCGCGAGGGCATCCTCTCTGATTATCTGCTTACCAACTATCGACCACTTGTCCTCGCAAGTGGAGAGCTCTTCCTCATCAAGGATTCGATACTGCATCCAAAGGCACTTCCTCCTCTTCTCGGAAGAGTGCGCACAACCGTGGTTGCCCTGCGATCGACCGCCTGCGCATGGGGATTCATCCCCGATTTCTTGAAGACGCCCAACATGCCAAGCATTCCACCGCCCATTGGAGCAACAAAGGTTGGCTTCCACCTCATCGGCCATGACGACAACGGAGCGATCTATCAGCTCGATCGCCAGGCTCGTCTCTCGGACTACCACTGGATCTCCGTCACAATCGCCGGCAGCACCGGACCCGTCGGCTTAACCATCTCCAATGTGGAGGGGGAGTCTGGGAGAGACATCTCTTGGGCAACACAGAAGTCTGGAACGACACAGGTTGAGGTTGCGAGCTGCATCCAATGGCACGGCTTTGGGCATACGCTCTTTCTTCGTTACGTCGGCACAGGAAAACCAAAGAGCATTTCGCTGATTAGCTAGGAGATTCAACTACCGTCATGGCCCAGATCGTGCGCACAGAAAGCTCTATCATCTTCAAACTTGGACCGTTGGAGCGGCTGATCTCGGTACATTTTCGCAAGATCGAAGTTCCAATCAGTCAACTCCAAAATGTCGAAGTTGTCGAAGATATCTGGACGCGGGTGCGCGGTGTTCGTGCGGCCTTTACCTGGCGCAAGGACAGTTTCATGATCGGCACTCGAAGAGGTCTGTTCGGTAAGGATTTCAACGCAATCTACGGGGTCGGTCGGGGTGTCAGTGTGGACTTCAAAGAGGCGAAGTGGGCGCGCTTTGTGATTAGCGTCTCCTACCCTGAGGAGATCGCCGCGCTGCTTCGCGGCTAGTTCGCTGCTTACCCCAGCCCTATGATCCAATGTCCTCAGAAGACAGGTTCGGGCTCAGCTGGATAGGTCTGTCCATCGGCAAAGAGCTCATCGGTCTCATCCTCTCGCGGCAGGGTCACGACAAATGTCGTTCCCTCACCCGGAACAGAGGCAACCGTCACTGTTCCGTGATGAGCGTGCACAATCGACGAGACAATCGCCAGACCAAGTCCCGATCCACCGCTGCCGCGCGTTCGAGAGGGGTCGGCCCGGTAGAAGCGTTCAAAGATGTGATCGAGGTGTTCCGAGGTGATTCCCTCGCCGTGATCGGTGATGGAAAGTTCCACAAACTCTCCACGACGGTGAACGCCGACCTCAATGGGTGAACCGGCTGGCGTGTGTTTGAGCGCATTCTGCAGCAGGTTCAAAACAACCTGGTGAAGCCGCTGTTCATCCCCTGAGATGACAACATCGGACTCAATGTCAACACTGATCTGACGGTCAGGAGCCATGACCTGCGCATCGGCGGCGGCGTCGGTCGCCAACTCTCCCAGTGCGACCGAGGCGATCTGCAGGGCTCTGCCTTGATCAAGGCGCGCGAGAAGGAGGAGATCGTCGACGAGAACTCCCATCCGCTGTGACTCATCTTCAATCCTTCGCATCGCGAGCGCAAGATCTTCCGGGCGGTTCTGTGCACCCCGACGGAAGAGCTCTGCGTAACCTCGGATGGAGGTGACGGGTGTCCGTAACTCATGACTCGCGTCGGCAAGAAATTGTCGCAGCTGATGCTCCGAGGCCTGCTGCCGATTGAATGCCCCCTCGATATAGCCGAGCATCGTATTCAGCGATGCTCCAAGTCGTCCCACCTCGGTTCCTCTGTTGTCCTGTTCGATACGCAGCGAAAGATCACCTGCCGCGATATTCGAGGCAAGTACCTCGATGTCCTCTAACGGGCGAAGCCCAATCCGCACAACTACATAACCAAGCATGATCAGTGCCGCGATGACCGCCGCAGTAACGCCAAGATCGACAACCAACAGCTTGCTCAACGTTCCGGAAAAGCTCGAGAGCGGAAGTGCGACAAACGCGAGGGCAGGAACCCGCGGCCCAATTCCTCCCGCACTCCGGATGAAATATGCCTCAGGACGGACCCGATAGAGGCCAGCGAGATGTTGGGGGCCGGTCGCATTGACTGAGAAGACGTTGGAGACCGCAGTGCTCGATAGAGTCCCACTCTCAACGGCGTTCACCAAACCTTGCACGTAGTGCGAGGTAAGGGCCAGGTGAACCGATGCGTTGGTCGACCCGACGAGAGTTGGTTGACCAGAGGAACTTGGCAGCACAACTTGAATGTAGGTATCGGTTGGTAGTGATTGGTTTGGTTCGAGCTCGATCGCCCCGCTTGAGGTCAGCGTAAAGTTCCCCGGCTGTATTGCCAGAAGCTCCTGATCGATCTGTGTCGAGAGATAGGAACGGATCTGCTGATAGACGACGAAATCAGCGACAACGAGGCCAGCGATAACGATTGCGACCACACCGACGAGAAGTCGCGTTCGAAGTGAAAGGTTCCGCGAAACCCGATGAACGCGCGTCACGACGAAGGAGCGCACGTTGTCAAACGTCATGAGTTATGCGTTCGTAGGCGTGCGCAGGCTGTATCCAGCACCGCGAAGTGTGTGTATCAACGGTGGTCCGATCGAATCAACCTTCTTACGCAGATAGCTGATGTACGTCTCCACGACATTTGCGTCACCATCGAAGTCGTACTCCCAAACATGATCGAGGATCTGCGCCTTCGAGAGAACTCGGCGCGGATTCATCATAAGGTAACGCAGCAATTTGAACTCCGTGGGCGTGAGCTCAATGGATCGTTTTGCACGAAAGACCTCCCGGGTCTCCTCATCAAGTTCAAGATCGGAGAAGCTCAACGTCGAGGTGGACTCTGCCCCCTCGAGCGCTCTCCGCAACACAGCCCGGATACGAGCTAGAAGCTCTTCGAGACTGAACGGCTTGGTGACGTAATCATCGCCACCGAGTGTGAGGCCACGAATCTTGTCCTCAGTTGCATCCTTCGCCGTTAAGAAGAGGATCGGGACTCGCTGTGCCTCTTGCCGCAACCGCCGAGCGACCTCGAAACCATCGAGGTCAGGGAGCATCACGTCGAGAACGACAAGGTGGGGTCGGAAGATAGTGACCTGGCTCAGTGCCTCACGGCCATTTGCCGCCGTCGCAACCTCAAATCCCTCGTAGTGCAGGGCAGTTGCTACCAATGAGGTGATGTTCGATTCGTCATCGACTACAAGTACGCGGGTGTTCGGTGCCTCCATGGACCAATATTCTCAGGGATATCTGTGATAAATCTGTGTGTTATCTGTTTGTTAGCAGAGATCCAACCCAGACCTCCTGGTCATTGCCGAACAGCGAGGCCATTGAGCAGGGAGGAGGGCCGATATTTTGGGTGCGGCTAGGTTACGTGGTCGCCACAGTGCTTCAAGTGCTCTCTGGCAAAGGAACCCGAAATCTACTCATACAGGCGGCAACGTTGCGTCGGGAAGTTGGCTACATCTCTGACACCTCACCAGGAATCGATGGCGTCTCTTATCGAACGAAGTCAGTTTCATGGATTCAAAGACAGAGCCTGGGGGGCCAAGCTGTGATCCTGATCGCAGCAGGCCTGGCGAAATATGGCATCGGAATTTTTGTTTCGGCCAGCTACATGGTCACCTTGGCCTCAAACTATTCGAGCAGACACCTCGCGAAAATCATTGGAGGCGAAGCAGCTAGCTATCTATTGAGTTCCCCAGTGTCAGCTGTCGTCGCAGGATTTTTTGGTTTTTCTACCCTCCGGAGCTACGTATCCTTCCACTTTGCTCTAGCCATAGGATCGCTGATAGCTCCGCTGCTATTCCCGTCCGTTCGACGAGATCCAGATATCCGGGTGTTGATATTGATTCTCCTCGTCGGAGGAGCCACCCTTCCGGTTCTCTTCGGATGGATAGGTTCATATGACCCAACCTCTCTAACAGCTGCGGCTTCGCTCGGATTGGCCGCCTCTGCAACTGCATCAGGGGCTGCGATGATGGTCTTCGCCTTCAATAACGCTCCTGAGGCACTGCTTTCACTTTTGGTCTTGAGCGCAGTCATGGTGACTCACGATGCTCGTACTGCACTCCGAAGGGTCCCTATTCTCTGCGCAAGCGCACTCTTTGGATACGTCGGCATTCGCATGCTCACTTCATACTGGGGAGGTAGCACCAGCCGATTGACCTGGTTCAAGACTGCGTCATTTCACCAGTACTTGATCGACGGAGTCTCCAATTGGCCGCTGAT
>CAIVND010000054.1 GCA_903907185.1 uncultured Acidimicrobiaceae bacterium | reverse complement strand
GTTGAAAGAACAGCTGCCACGGCGCAACTGTCGTACCAACGATTCCGATAACAAAAAGCACTGCGGTCGAGTTCACACCTCCTGCAATCTGAGGCGTTACATACCCGTGAAAGATCGGCCCAGCATGTGGGTGCGCGAAGATCACGAGGGGAATAACAAGAAAGTTTGCGAAGACAAAGACGAACATGAAACGTTCCCAGCGTCGAAAACTCCCCGAGGCCGTCATGGCGACGAGCAGAACTGCCGCGATAGGTACAGAAAGATACTTGCTTACGTTGAAATAGCCGAGCGATAGGGTGACACCGGCGAACTCGGTTGCAACGGTGAGAAAGTTCAATAGAAAAAGTCCAGTAACTGATACTCGCCCCCAAAGCTTGCCAAATCGTTCTGCGATAAGCCGTGCGTAGCCGACTCCGGTCACCATCCCGAGACGCACGACCATCTCTTGGTTGACGATCAAAACCGGAATAATGAGTGGAAGTGTCCACAACAGACTGAGGCCGTAGTTTTGGCCCGCCTGGGCGTAGGTGGAAACACCACCAGCATCGTTGTCTCCGACCATGACGATGATCCCAGGGCCAAGTACCGCAAGCAGCGTGAGCAGCGTCTTTTTTATCGACCGAGGAGAGGATGAGTCGTCCTCGTGGATGGTTCCAAATGCTCCGCGGATCTCCGTGCCGGATGAGGCGACGCGACCATCGCGAGCCTTTTCATTCTTTGCCATGCGTCGTTCACCTCCTCGCGCCGGTGCGGCGCTGACTAAGCGATGCACGCCAGACAACAAGGGCAAAGAGTCTCTATTCTTCGAGAACCCTCAAAACTGGGCGCGCAGGTAGTTGGCTTGATAACCAATAATCAGTAGTCAGCGCTCCTCCTCCATCTAGCCCGCAAAGACGCACGGAAAGAGAGGATGAGCTCCCGGTGGGCGCCGGGATCGCCGTAGCCCAAGGTTGAAACCTCAAAGCCACGACGCACCTCTCTCGTCAGAGCTTTGGCACCCGCCGGCGTAGGTCATGCGACCAGCCACTTTGGTCCTCCCCTTAATCCGGAGAGGACTGGTCTGACCCGGAGTGTCTTTCGACAGGTGGGGTCAGTGGCCTTTGTCCGACGAGCCGCCTCACCGAACGAGGTGCGACTGCTTACCGACACATGGTAGCGGGTGAGGCTGCTCAGTACCACCGCGCGAAATCGTCCGCTCGTTCATCTTGCTTCGACCTCTTAGAGGCGGAGATGCCCTCGTTCAATCTTCGAGCGAGGTGATTCCAAGGTCGCGTCGCCATCCCGAGGGAATCATCTCCTCCAACACATCATCAACGGTGATGACTCCGATGATGAGCATTTCGCTACTGACGACGGGAAGGTTAGCCAGATTAAAGTCCGCCATCTTTCGGACGATCTCGTGCAGATCGGCGTCCGCGTGGATGAAAACCGGATGATTCTCGGCAACATCTGCAAGTTTTGCTAAGGGGTTCGCCTTCAAAAGACGAACGATCGATACCGTGCCCGCAAGCGTTCCACTGCTATCGAGCTCATAGATTGTCATAAGTGCCTCATCGGCCACCGCGCTCGTTCGTGCCAAGCCAAGCACCTCTGAGACGGGCGTCTGCCCATCGAGTGCGAGAAAGTCCGGACTCATCAGGCCACCAGCTGTGGCCGGGTTGTAGTTCAAAAGGTGACGCAACTTCGCCTGTTGTGGTGCAGGCATCGCCTCGAGAATTGGAATGCGTCTCTCCTGGTCGAGGTCGTGCAGGAGGTCTACGGCATCGTCGGGTTCCATCCGTGCCAACAGGCGTCCCGCTTCGTCATTCGATCGACCCTCAAGAAATTCAATCTGATGTTGCTGATCGAGCTCCTCAAATACATCTGCCTCAAGTTC
>CAIVND010000053.1 GCA_903907185.1 uncultured Acidimicrobiaceae bacterium | reverse complement strand
GCCGTCCGCCTTCTTGGCGAAGACCTTGTCCTCTACCGAGACCTCTCGGGAGTGTTCGGACTCCTAGAGCGCCACTGTCCACACCGTCGTGCCGATCTCTCCTATGGATTTGTCGAGAGCTGTGGACTTCGCTGTAGCTATCACGGATGGCTCTTCGATGAAAAGGGTGACTGTCTCGAACAACCCTTCGAGGAGATCACTGGCAGCTCGAAGTTCAAACAGACCATCGACGTTCAGTCCTACCGAGTACAGGAGCTCGCGGGTCTTGTCTTTGCCTACCTTGGCCCCGAACCCGTGCCGCTCGTTCCGAACTGGGAGCCATTCACCTTCACCGATGGCTTCGCGCAGATCGTCTTTTCAACCGTTGACTGCAACTGGCTGCAGTGTCAAGAAAATTCGATCGATCCCGTGCACTTTGAGTGGCTGCACTCGAACTGGTCGAAGGTGATGAGCGGCGAGATGGAGCGCTCCCCGCGGCATATGAAGATTCATTTCGAAGAGTTTGAGTACGGGCTTGGGTACCGACGCCTCCTTGAGGGAGAGACCACCGAGAGTCGAAGTTGGCAGTGGCCGCGACTGTGTTTACTTCCAAATATCTTTCAGCCGATCACGCACTTTGAGTGGCGAGTTCCGATGGACGACCACTCGACCCTCAGCATCGTCTGGCATCACACACGGGTTCCCGACGATCAAGAGCCCTTTGTACAGACCACCATCCCGTACTGGAACGCGGAGGTGACCGATCCATCGACCGGCAGATTCACCACGACGCATGTCATTAATCAGGACACGGTTGCTTGGGTGGGTCAAGGGGAGATCACCGATCGCGAAAACGAACATCTTGGTCGCAGCGATGAGGGCGTACAGATGCTTCGACGACAGCTGGAACTCGATATGTCCGCTGTTGAACGCGGCGAGCAGCCAAAGGGCTTGATCTTTGACGAGGAGGAGAACCGCTGTATCTCCCTTCCTGGGAGAGATGCACTGACCACCAGTTTGAGCCGAGAGGAGTGGTGGAAGAACTTCGCACTCTTTTATCGGAACCTCACTGGCGACTATTTCAGCCTTCTCGCCGGACAGCCAGAGCATGTGCGAAAGCAGTTCGAAGCGGCGATGGGCATAACCTCTGATGAACTTGCGACATTTGTGCGAGAACAGGCAGCGAAGAACTAAGAGACCGCTCGAGGAGCCCGCCGCTTCGCAGCCCGGCGACAACTGTCGATCGGTGAGTTTGGTGGTCGAGGACAAGACGTTGAAAAGGTTCGAGACGATGGCGTACATTGCAAAGGCCGGTCTCATCGATCGCCAGGAGGAATTTCCATGACAATTCAGAGTCGCATCAGTGGTGAGTTTGCGCAGATGGTCACCTGTCAGCTTGATCCTGACCAATCGGTTTACTCCGATGCAAACCACTATCGCTGGAAGACCACAAATGTCACGATTGAGACCCGTCTCAGCTCGCCAGGTTCGAAGACCGAGGAGAAAAAGTCCGGCGGCTTTCTCGCTGGTGCGCTCAACGCTGCGACTGAGGTTGCTAAGCGTGCACTCACTGGTCAGAGCCTCGCCTTTCAGTGGTTCAAGGCAACCGATGGGTCGGGTCTGATCTGTTTCTCTGGTGATGAGCCGGGACAGATCCGCATGATCGAGATGGACGGTAGCGTCACCTGGTTTGCCGAGCGTCACGCGTTCATCTGTGCAGAACATTCGATCGCCTTCGATAT
>CAIVND010000052.1 GCA_903907185.1 uncultured Acidimicrobiaceae bacterium | reverse complement strand
GTCGCGGCAGCGAAGATTGCACTTGGCGGTGTCGACAACACCGCCGTCCTTGCGAACGAGTCCGCGGAGATGCTCATCGGCAAGGCACCGACCGCCGAACTAATCGATGCCGCAGCCAAGAGTGCGGCGGCTGGCTCAAATCCGTCCGATGATCAGCGTGGCTCTGAGCACTACAAGCGGGCCATGGTGGAGGTCTGGACTCGCCGCACACTCCTCGCCTGTGTTGATAACTAAGACGACTCTTCCTCTCGCGAAACTGGTAACGATGGCTGATCTCAATGTTCTTGGCGGAGAGCTCCAACTCTGTGGCATGGATCCACTGACGGGGTTCTATCGTGACGGCTGCTGTGCCACTGGCCCACAAGATGTGGGAAGTCATACCATCTGTGCGGTTGTGACCACTGAGTTCCTTGAACACCAACGTTCGATCGGCAACGATCTCGTCACCCCAATGCCTCAGTATGGCTTTCCTGGTCTGGTGCCTGGCGATCGGTGGTGCGTAACCGCACACAATTGGTTGCGTGCGCACCTCGATGGTAAGGCTGCCTTCGTTGTGCTGGAGGCAACGAACGAGCGGGTGCTCGACATTGTGCCACTCGAGATTCTGCGTGAACATGCGGTTGATGTTCCTGAAAGTCCGGGAGATCTCACCAGCTGATCATCTGCGACGTCATCGAAGACAGTTTTAAGCCTGTAGTTATTTAGCCTGTAGTTACCAAGAAGGAGCAAAATGCGTGCACTTGTTGTCGATCCGAAGGTCCCTGCTGGACTGAGTTTTGCAGAGGTCCCAGAGCCCACACCTGGCCCACATCAGGTGTTGATTGACATCGCGGCGATCTCACTCAATCGGGGCGAGGTCGTCCGCAAAGAGGCAGTTCCTGGCACCGTTCCTGGGTGGGACGCCTCAGGCACGGTTGCTGTGGCGGCGAGTGACGGTAGTGGTCCGCCAGTTGGCACTCGCGTTGTCACAATGAACAAGATGGGCGGGTTCGCAGAGCGCCGGGTGGTTGGCGTCGATCAGCTCTCGGTCATTCCAGAGAGCGTCTCGTTCGTTGACGCCGCCTCGCTTCCCGTAGCGGGGATCACAGGACTTGGCGCTGTTCGCGCGATCGGACCGATCGTTGGTCGTCGGGTACTGATCATCGGCGCAGCCGGTGGAGTTGGACGATTCGCTACGCAGTTCGCGCATAAGGCGGGTGCCTATGTCATCGCCTCAGTGGGCAGCAGCGAACGTGGCAAGGGCCTTGACGAACTCGGCGCCGACGAGGTGGTTGTTGGCGTGGATCCTGTCGCTGACGGTCTTGATGCAGCGCTTGACACCGTAGGTGGGCCGGCACTGATCGCCGCATGGAACCGGCTTCGCCCCGGCGGTATCGTCGTCTCGATCGGCAGAGCGGCGCGCGAGGACACGGTGTTCTTGGCCTACGACACGCCGATGCGAGATAACCTTCGCCTGCTCTGTTACAACCACACCGGACCGATCACTGAAGACCTCGACTACCTCCTTTCCCTGGTGAGCCGGAAAGAACTCGATACACAGATCGATTTCACCGGCTCATGGACAAAGATGGAGGAGGCGGTTCTCTTGCTGAAAGACCGAAAGCTCCGTGGCAAGGCAGTTCTCACGATCGGTTGATCCCAAGGGCCACAGCGAGGGGAGTAGATGAGATGGTGACGGTCAAAGAGAACGAGCGTCTAACACGCGTTGGTCGTGGTACGCCGATGGGTGAGCTACTGCGCCGTTACTGGCACCCCATCGCGGCGGTGAGCGAGTTCGACGAAAGTGCAACCAAAGCCGTCCGCCTTCTTGGCGAAGACCT
>CAIVND010000051.1 GCA_903907185.1 uncultured Acidimicrobiaceae bacterium | reverse complement strand
TGACTGGAGTTCAGTCGTGTGATATTCCGATCTGGATTTGGTGAGGTATCTGTATCGGTATCGGTCATCTTCGCTACAGTAGTTGGTACATCTATCAGTTGTTGATCGCTCGTGCTGTTGGTCTTCGCTGCTCATTGACGCAACCGAGGCGATCTAATCGCAGATGCGCCGAGGGTGTTCAATCGTGCCGCGTAACTCTATGGGTTCGTCAAGATCTTCATCGCCATCTGGGAGATCTCGTCATCCCGCTCTGTTGAGTTGCCTCCAACGGCCATTCCGCCATACCACTCGCCATCCATCTTGATGACAACACCACCAACGAGATGAGTCAGGTTCAAGTCTCCCCAATCAGCGAGATCCTTTTGACGTTCGCGATCCTCGTCCCGAAACGCAATAGTGTCACGACGCATTATCGCTGAGGTGTATGCCTTACGGATTGCATGAGTTAGCACCCGAGTTGCGGTCATGGTGTCTCGGACCCCATAGATCAGGCCGCCTGCCTCGTCGACGACAGCGAAGGCCATGTCTTTGTTATCTTTTTTTGCCTCGGCGAAGACAAACTCTGAGGCTTGTACGATCCGATCGAGTGGGACGCGGTTGATCATGAGATCCCCTTACTTTTCGTCAATGCCTCGGGCAATGACTTGCACGAGGTTGTCGCGAGCCTCAAGTCCAAGGCACATTACCTGCCAGGCTGGAGCATTATCTGGATCCGGGAAGATCTCTCGCCAAGCCTCTTCGAAGGCGGGGATGTAGGCCCTACTGCCAACAAGACCAGTGACGTGATAAAGCTCGTCGAGGTTGTAGTTGGTCTCTTCGAGAAGGCGGACGAGATTAGCCATGACATTTCGACTCTGAGCGGGCACGCCATTTGGGGTGATCGCCGTTGAGGGATCGCGGCTATCAATACCCGATGAGGTGAAGACTCCGCCGGTTACGGCACCCATTGGGATGGGGTCGTGGTGGGCGATCCCTGCGATCTCTAAGTTCTTCCGGTTTCCTCCAAGTACCGCTTCAATCTGCAGTTGGATGTCCACCCGCGGATAGTGGAAGGTCTTGCGTGATGGTCGGCTCTCGGGCTTTGGAAAGTTTTCCACCCAGATGTCGACGTAGTCAGGGTGTAGGTCCCACATGCCGATATAGGTCCAGACATTTGAGACGTCATCGAGGTTGGCGCCCGCGGCCTCGACAAAGGCGGTCATGTTCTCAAAGACCTGTTTAATTGCGTCGATCCGCTTTGGACGCTCGGTGGAGTTCGGAATATCGGTGACAAGCACCGAGGAGAAGAGGTGGCGACCAAGGAGCGCGCCCATTGGAAGTGGATCCTTGTGACGGACTCCGTCGATCTCAACGGGAGTTCGCCCGCCCGCATTTGGTACGCCAACGACCTCAAGCTCGACGTGGGCACCCTCAGCGAGGCCAACATGGGTGGTTTTTCGCGCTGGTCGGTTGTCTCCAGGAAAAAGTTCGAGCCATGGTGCGTTGATCATCGGACGGTAGGAGGGATCAGGGGTAAAGACCGTGATGCGACCGATGTCCTCATTCGAAAAACCAACCTCGTCGGCGATCTTGGCAACGTTGGCGAAGGCATGCTTGTACTGCTCCTCAGCAGTTGTCGCAAGCTCACCCGTTGAAGGATCGATTCCGAGGACACCGGTGAGTGCAAACAGATCGCCTCGCGAGCTGTAGTTCACGGTATTCCCATAAAGCTTCTGTAGTTTTGCGTGATCGGTCATCTATCTCGTCTCCCCGATGTCATGAACCTCTGTGGTCCTGTGCCCCCCGTTTAACTGGTACCTCTGTATATGTCTTGTTCACTCAATGCTCTGGCCGCTAAGCCAATCGTGGAAACGCCCGGAGAGCGTTGCCCTCATAGAGTGCCTGACGATCCGTCTCACTTAGCCAGTCAATCTCATCGATGTAGTACTTGATGTCGTCAAAGAATCGTCCATTCGCTGGATTTCGCGCAGATCCGGTTCCTGGTTTCTCCGAGCCGAAGAGACATGCATTGACGCCAACGGACTTCAGCAGAAGCTCGATCGAGTCCTTGGTATAAAGGCAGGTCTCGAACATGATCTTCGAAAAGGCCTCCTCGGCTGAGCTCTTGTGCATCGACCAGAAGGCCTGAAAGCGTCCAAGCTGATAAGGGACTGCGCCACCACCATGGGAGAAGATCAATTTGAGGTCGGGGAAGTCGGTATAGACGTTGGAGTTGAGCAGGCTTGCAATCCCGATGGTCTCTTCGGTGATGAAGTGGAGAGTGTAGGACTCTCGTGCCGGTGCTCGGCATGAGGCGGAATGGACTAGCGCGGGAACGTTGAGTTCACAGAGTGCCTCATAGATTGGATACCAGTACTTGTCACCAAGTCCCGGTGCGGTGGGTACACCACCCTCGGCAGGATCAGGGTTGATCATGGCGCCGACGAAGCCGAGTTCATTTACACAGCGGTACAGTTCTTTCACCTGGTGGGCGGGATCGGTGAGCAGCGTCTGAGGAAGGCTGCATACGCCGCGAAAGCGATCAGGAAAGAGCTGAGTTGTGCGGTGAATGATGTTGTTGGTCTCTTCGGTGAACCAGTCGATGATGATCGCTGGATCTTCGCTGTGCATCAGGGTGTAAGGGCGGGGCGAGATGAGCTGAAGGTCGATGCCCGCCTCATCGAGATGCTCCAAGTGCGAGATGTTCCCAAAGTTCGGGTTCTTCGCGTTGTGTGAGGCGATAATGTCATCGTCGCTGGCGCGAACAGCTCCACGACCGTGCGCTCCGCGCGCATGAATCAGGTTTGCCTGGTAGGAGTAAAGCTGATTTGGTGGACTGACGTGGCCATGTACATCGATGATCATAAAACGACCCCCCGTGATGTCGGCCCACCGTGGTAGGCACACTATCCAATTTCGTTGTTCGGCTACCT
>CAIVND010000050.1 GCA_903907185.1 uncultured Acidimicrobiaceae bacterium | reverse complement strand
GTTACCTGGCTAACCGGTAGGGCAAGAAGATCGACCGTTTCATAGACCTTTCTCATCTGCTCGATGAGCAGCTGCTGGTTGGCGATCGCAGCATCAATCTGGTCACTCGACAGCGCCCGACCGACCGCTACGTTCCATTTGATGGACTCTTTAATGAGTTCTGGATACTTGTCGACGTTTTCGCCATGCACCCTTGCAAACTGTGCGGCCCGAATCACACGGAATGTCTCCTCGGCGAGTTCAAAGTCGGGATGGATCTCGACAATCTCCCAGCCAAGGTCGGAGAAGACCTTTGGAGAGCCGCTCAGTGCGTCCGCTACGTCTTGGTTCACACCGATGAGTCCGTCGAGATCGGGAAGCCAAGCGATCCGCCGCGGCGTTGGGTCTTCGTTGAAGATATCGGCGAAGGAACTGGCAGGATCAGGAAGGACAGATTTGGCTCGTGGATCTGGACCAGCGATCGCCTCCATCATTAGCGCAACATCGCTCACCGATCGTGCCATTGGCCCTGGGACACTCAGAAGCTCATTGGGGATTATCGATGGCACATTTGGTACTCGGCCGAACGATGGCCGAAGCCCAACCACATTGCAGAACGAGGCGGGATTGCGTAACGACCCGCCCATGTCGCTGCCATCGGCGAGCGGCTGCATGCCGAGTGCAAGCGCAACGGCCGCTCCACCGCTACTTCCTCCTGGGGTTCGCGACAGATCGTAGGGATTGCGGGTCGTCCCAAAGATCGAGTTAAAGGTGTGCGATCCCGCAGCAAACTCCGGCGTATTTGTCTTGCCGGTCGTGATCACTCCTGCTTCGTGCAGTCGCTCAATGATCAGATCATCCGTATCGGGGACGTTCTCAAAATAGATCGGCGATCCGAAGGTGGTACGGATGCCTTTGGTCCGGTGGGTGTCTTTATGCGCCATCGGTAGACCGTGCAAGATTCCAAGCGGCGCACCCGAGAGCGTCTTCTTGTCGGCCTCAGCAGCTGCCTCGCGCGCCTGATCTTCCACGAGGGTGATGATCGCATTGACGTGAGGATTCAAACGGTGAACTTGATCAAGGTGAGCACCCAGGAGCTCTACCGCCGAGATCTCGCGCGATCGGATCATCGCAGCCATCTCACGAGCAGAGAGTTGGCACAGCTCCCAGGAGTCCATAGTGCTTGTTATGCCCGCTACAGGCGGGAGCTAACCGACCCTCAGAGTTTGAAGCCCTCGGCGGGAGTATCGCCAGAGGACTCGTCAGTACTGTCTGACTCGGAGGCATCAGAGGCTTCGCCGTTTTCGGCCTCATGGGCTTCGATCTCGGAGTACAGGCGGGTGATGTTCGCCGCAGTCTCTGCAGTTGCACGACCAGCATGGTCTGCATAAAGCGCCGCGCCAAGATCACGGAAGAGTCCATCGAGATGGTGCTTTGCACGCGTCTCCTCGATCTTGGCCTGACCGGCCTTGCCAGCCTCTTGGGCCTTTTGGACTGCCTGTGTTGCGCCTGCCTTCAATCGGTCTACTAGTGCCGTGATCTCAGCCTCCTTGTTAACTACAGCCTATCTAGCAACCCACCGCCACGAGCAGCTTGATCCTGCTGGCGATCATTCTGGTCGGTTGCACGGTGCAGTGTCGCCTGCAGCAGTACGGGTCCATCTCCGGTAAGGCTAATGACGCTAAATCCCTGACCGCCGAAGGCGACGGTCATAAGGGTCTGAGCGTTGAGCGCTCCAATCATCTCGACTCCGTACTGCACTGAATCCGCGAACGCGACGAGTGCTCCGGCGTGCACCTGAATCTTGCCAGATCGGAAGACACGTCTGAACTCCAG
>CAIVND010000049.1 GCA_903907185.1 uncultured Acidimicrobiaceae bacterium | reverse complement strand
GTATCGACAACGGCATGCCGGTCGTCATCATGCGTGCGGACGCCGTAGGTATCACTGGATACGAGGAGCCAACCGAACTCGAGGCGAATAGGGAGCTTCGGTCACTCATTGAAGCGATCCGCCTCGAGGCCGGACCGATGATGAATCTTGGTGACGTCACCAACTCGACGGTGCCCAAACTCACGATGGTCGCTCCAGCCCGCGATGGTGGCTCGCTCTGTACGCGCACCTTCATTCCTCACCGCTGTCATGACGCGATCGGCGTGCTCGGCGCTGTCTCCGTGGCAACGGCAGCGATGATCGAAGGTACTCCCGCCGCCTCGGTCCTCACCCCTCGCAGTGACGGCGTGGTTGTAGTGGAACATCCGACGGGCACATTTGATGTAGCGATTGAGTTGGATCTCTCCGGGCCGATTCCCTCGGTGAGCCGATCTGGCATCATTCGCACCGCTCGCAAGCTATTTGACGGTACGGTTTTCCCTCGTGACTACTGATCCCACACCAACCATCCCCGCCCCAAATCGAAATTCGCACGGCCCAACGGCCTTTACGCCGCCACCCAATGCCTGCGACTCGCACTGTCATATCTTTGGGCCTGCCGCGAAGTTTCCCTTCTCCGATGACTCCACCTATATACCGCCAGACTCTGGTCTTGAGGAGTTTGAAAAACTCCAAGAGCGACTTGGACTCTCGCGAGCGGTCTTTGTGCAGGCGAGCTGCCACGGTACCGACAACCGAGCGATGGTCGATGCCATCCAGCGCGGCAAAGGGCGGTACGCCGGCGTAGCCATGATCGATGAATCGTTCACCGACCGTCAGATCGAAGAGCTGCATGAGGTCGGTGTCCGAGGAACCCGATTCAACTTTGTCGCTCACCTTGGCGGCGCACCAGAGCTCGACGTGTTTTGGCGTCTCGTGCATCGGGTTGCGAAGCTCAACTGGCATATCGTTTTGCACTTTGATGCAAAGGACCTTGCGCAGTATGCACCGATGCTCGACGAGATGCCGGTTCCCTATGTGATCGATCACATGGCCCGCGTCGAGGCAACGAAGGGACTTGATCAAGAGCCGTTTCAAAAGCTCCTCGAGCTGATGAAAGATGAGCGCGCCTGGGTGAAGATCACGGGGGCTGAGCGCCTCAATGGCGACGGTAAGCCACCCTATGACATCGTCGCACCGATTGCGCAAGCGCTTGTTGCAGCGGCACCGGACCGGATTCTGTGGGGAACCGATTGGCCACATCCAAATGTCAGGTCGATGCCTGATGATGGGGATCTGATCGACACCTTGGCACTCTTTGTTCCTGATGAGGCAACCCGGAACAAGGTGCTCGTTACCAACCCGGAGACGCTGTACGACTTTCATTGATTCCGGCTGCGTCAGGGAACGGATTGCCCTGCCGGTAGGCTCAGCGGAACCGATGAGTAGGTTCCGTGAGAATCGACGCGAATCGGTTCGCGGTTTACGACGAGTAGTGAGGGTTGGATGACAGAGGCAATCTACGTTGACGGCGTCACGAAGACGTTTGGTGGCGATATTCGCGCGCTCGATGGAGTGAGTTTCTCCGTTGAACCCGCTACGGTCTTTGGACTTCTTGGACCGAACGGCTCTGGTAAGACCACCTTGGTTCGAATTCTGACGACGATCCTTCGACAAGATTCTGGGATCGCAAGATTGCTTGGCTACGACGTTGCGACCTATCCAAGTTACGTACGGACACTGTTCGGTCTTGCAGGTCAGTATGCAGCGGTCGATGAGAATCTGACCGGTCGTGAGAACCTGATGATGGTGAGTCGACTCAATCACATCGATCGCACCGATGCACAGCTGCGATCCGATGAACTGCTCCACCAGTTCGCGCTCTTTGATGCAAAAGATCGACCCCTTAAGACTTACTCCGGTGGAATGCGACGTCGTCTCGATGTTGCGGCTGCGCTCGTAGCGAAACCGAAGGTGCTCTTTCTCGACGAACCGACAACCGGTCTTGACCCGCAGAGCAGAAACGGTCTGTGGGAGGTCATCGAGGAGCTCGTTGCCGGAGGTACCACGGTGCTGTTGACCACGCAGTATCTCGAAGAGGCCGATCGCCTCGCGAGCAACATTGCGGTGCTCGACCATGGTCAGGTCATTGCACAGGGAACGCCGCGTGAGCTCAAGGCCAATCTTGGTGCCACAGTGCTCGAGATTGGATGTATTGACCTAGCAACCACGGCTCGTGTCGTAGAGATCCTGACGCCGCTCAGTAGCCACGCACCGCATCAGGTCGCTAATTCCGTCGAAATCACGGTCGATGACGGTCCTCGTTTTGCGATGAATGCACTTCGGCTTCTCGATGAGGAGAAGATCACGCCTACGACCTTTTCGCTCCGCGAGCCAAGCCTTGATGATGTCTTCCTTGCACTTACCGGTCGAGAGGCCGAGGTGGTGCCTGAGGCAACTGATTCGAAAGCGAAGAAAAAAGGAAGGAGGCGAGACCGATGACGATCGAAGCATCGTTGGTTCCGCCACAGTCGCGCCGACTTTCGTTAGCTGGAGACCTCAAGATGATGGTGGGAGATGCCGCGACCATTACGTGGCGAAACCTGCTTGGCTACATTCGCATTCCCGAGGCTGCGTTCTTCTCCAGCGTGCAGCCCATCATGTTCGTGCTGCTCTTTCGTTACGTCTTTGGTGGTGCGATTCCGATTCCCGGGATGACCTATGTGAACTACCTCATCCCCGGTATCTTCGTTCAGACGGTGGCATTCGGCGCAGTTGGAACGAGCATTGGACTCGCGCAGGATCTGCACACCGGGCTGGTCGAACGCTTTCGAGCACTGCCGATGTCGCGCTCAGCCGTGCTCGCTGGGCGGACCGTCGCTGATCTTGTCCGCAATGTCTTCGTTGTACTGATCATCACCGGAGTTGGTTTTGCCGTTGGCTTTCGCCTCCATGCGAGCGTTCTTGCCTTCATCGCTGGACTTGGTGTTTTGCTGCTCTTCTCGTACGCACTTTCGTGGGGATTCGCCTTGATCGGTCTCCTCGCTCCAAATGCGGAGACCGCACAGGTCATGTCCTTCCCGATTCTGTTTCCGCTCACCTTTGCCTCACCGGCCTTTGTGCCGGTCTCGTCGATGCCGAGCTGGCTGCAGGGGTTTGCAAACAACCAGCCAGTGGGCGTCGTCGTGAATACGACGCGCGTGCTGATGAACGGTGGTCCAGTTGGGTCGTTGGCCTGGAAGGCCGTCGCGTGGAGCTTTGGAATCCTTATTGTTCTTGGACCGCTCGCCGTACGTCGTTACCGTCGCGCCAGTTAACTAGCCAGTTAGTCCCAGTTAAGTACGCGACGCAACGTTGCTCCGCCGACAAGCTCTGCCTCGGCAGCGCTGAGCACACCAGTCTCCGGTTTGAAGATCGATACCCAATCGATGTAGTCACAGGTGAGGCGCGAAATATCGGATCCCCACATGCATCGCTCCGGTCCGAAGGT
Organism: uncultured Acidimicrobiaceae bacterium; assembly: GCA_903907185.1. GTDB lineage: Bacteria > Actinomycetota > Acidimicrobiia > Acidimicrobiales > Bog-793 > CAIVND01. The sequence goes on along the minus strand of CAIVND010000049.1, from coordinate 3,360 downwards.
ATCAATGACCCGTCGGATATGACCCTGGAGTACCGGAAAGGGAAAGCTCTCGTCGGTATAACAGGGAAGCGCAGAGATCTTGAACGCGACATTGGGACAGTCGACCATCGGTGCCAACGAGTCGATCGTTGGGCCAACATCTTCGGCGTGGGGATCTGTGGAGAGGTTGAGATGATCGACCACGATCTGAAGTTCGGGATAGCGCTTTGCGATCGAGGCGATCGCAGCGGACTGTCCAGGTGCGAGCATCATGACGGGGAGTCCGACCCGCTCAGCACCCCGCCACAGCCACTCGGCACTTCCATCGGTCAACCACGGCCACATCTCCGGTCGATGGAAGGTGAGTCGCACGCCGAGCATGCCCGGCGTCTTGAGCCAGGTGTCGAGGTTCGTAGTCTTCTCTTTGAACAGGTCGACGCGACCCATGATTGCAAACCGTCCTGGATAGGTGAGTACGGCATCGACGGCAAGGTCGTTTCGATCACCCTCCCATGAGGGTGGGACGATGACCGCACGCTCAACGCCCGCACGATCCATCTCCGTGATGATCTCTGCCGCCCCGTAGGGTTCCTCACGGTGGGGAGTTCCATGAACTGATGGCCATGGGCGCTCTTTCGTGTCGGCCCCCCAGATATGTACCTGTGCATCACAGAGCATCTGCATCCCCTCGCAATCGATCGATCCCATTGGAGCACGGCAACCTCAGTCTCGCAACGATGTGCAGTCGAGCCAGGTGACTCAGTAGGTTTGACGCAGGCAAGTCCGGTCGAGGGGGTCTGGTGTGACAGCAAGTCCGTGGTTAGGCGTCCATATCAAGAGTGATGGTGCGATCACCGCACAAGACGCGATTGCGTTGGCGGTCGAGGCAGAGTCGCTTGGCTACTCCGGCGTGACATTGAACGAGGATGTCGGTCACGATGTCTTTGGCGTACTTGGAGCACTGTCAATGGCGACCTCGCGAATTGCGATTGGAAGTGCCATCGCCAATGTCTACTGTCGCTCCGCTCTGCAGCTTGCAATGGGTGCGGCAACGATCGACGACCTCTCAAAGGGTCGAGCGATGCTCGGCGTCTCGGTGGGCCACCATCCTTGGAATGACGTCTACCACGGGATCGCTCTCGAGCCACCGCTGCCCCGTATTCGCGAGTACGTCACGTTTTTAAAGTTGGCACTTCGTGGAGAGGAGTTCTCCTTTGACGGGAAGATCTTCCATGACGTGAGGGCAAAGCTTGGGTTCCCTATCTACCGACCCGATCTCCCCGTCTATGTTGGCGGTGACCGTCCAGGGATGTTGAAACTCTCCGCAGAGATTGCGGACGGCTCGATTATGAATGTCGTTCCCGCGCGATATATCGCAGACTTCGCAGCCGAGCATTATTTCTCGAGCGCTCGCAGCTTCGCAAGATCTGTTGACGACCTTGAACTGACAGCGATCGTGACCTGCTGTGTGAATGAGGATCGTGAGGTGGCACTACGGGACGCGCGCAAGATCTTTATTGGTCGGCTGCGCTCAAATCCAAAGAAGATTCTCGAACTTCGACCGTCAGAGTTTCATGAGGAGCTGCGGGCGATGTCGCAGCTGATCGCGAACGGCGAGATCGACCAGGCGATCGAGGAGATCTCTGAAGAGATCGTTACCGACACGATCGCTGCGGGAACTGCAAGTGAGGTAAAGCAGGTGCTCTCTCGCTTCTATGCCGCTGGCTGCACGAGAGTAGTTGTGGCGGCCTTCCCGCGTACGCCTGTGTCGGTCTCCGCGACAAATCGGGCACTCGCCCCCTCGTAATTGACGGGTTACAAGATGATCTGCCAGCCGAATTGAATGGCCGGTGGAGGCACTAGCTCAGATGACGTGGCCGTAAAGCAGGGCGCCGACAATGAGCACAACGAGCCCGATGAACGCCAACAACATCGCTCCCGCTGCCTTCATCATGAGGCGGAGCGCTCCAATAGCAACGACAACGACTCCAGCGATGATGCCAACGCCTCCCGTCAGCTTGTGTTTACTGAGCGAGGCAAGGGTTGCGGCGAGATGGATCTGGCTCATGATGGCTCCTGGCGGGTCGATATTGAGGTGATGTTAGAGGTTGACCCTGGACAAAGAGGGGATGGTGGCCGGTCGTTCTACCCATCTCCCATTGAGTTAGCTCGATGCCCACCGGGGAATGTGCTTCCAGGCCTGTTCAAGCTCTTCGCTGAGCGCATCGAGATCAGGCTCCTCTCCGCGAAGTAGCTGCCAGAAGCGTTCGGAGTGATTGAGCTCGACAAGATGACACAGTTCATGGATGAGCACTAAGCGGGCGAGCCTGCGTGGCAACAGAAGGAGATTCTGGCTGAGCGAGAGGGTTCCCGCGGAGGAACAGCTTCCCCAGCGCGTCTTTTGATTCCGCACGGAGGTCCCCTTCACGGTAAGGCCCCGTGAGTTGGCTAGTTCGTACAGCCACGGAATGATGTCCGCCTTTGTACGACGCACCAGCCACTTTTGGAGCGCGCGTTGCGCACTCTCGTCAGTGAACTCACCGGAGATAATCAGCTGATAGGGACCACGTTCTTTGCATTGGAGGCGCCGTCCCGGCTCGTGTTGATAGCAGACCACTCGATGTTCACCGAGTGCAGCGAGTGTCACGGTGTCCGGGAGAAGTGGCTGCTGGCTTCGTTCGCTAAGGAACGCGCGTTCGTGAGCGAACCGCTCGAAAGCACGTTGAATCCACTCTCTGCGCTCGTCGACAATCGCGGGAACGCGCCATTCAGCGAATCGCTCGGGGATCACAACGACAAGGCCGTCTTGAGCGGTAATGCTGAGCGAGACGCGTTTCGCCCGACTGCTTCTTCTAACCGAGTAGGTCATCGACTCGTGAGAGTCATCAGGGGCTGTGCCAAAGAGCGCCAACTGCTGGGTTAGGGGTTGCGCCATCGTTACCAGTCGCGCTCGGTCATCGCCCGATGCAGCACAAGGACCTCGAGTGCTCGATCTTTGGATGGATATGGTCCGCGTAGATCGCGGACCTCACCGCTTTGGGAGTCGTAACCTCCCTCATCGTCTCCACACTCTCGACAGCAGACTTCAAATCGGCCGGTGCTCAATCCTGTAGGGGTCTGTTCTGGTCGCAGTGTGGGCTCATGGCGACTAAATTCCATCTCCTCATCGTAGAAGTCCGTTCCCTACCACGTGCCCTTTTGATTGGGAATGAGAAAGACCAACGGGATGACAAGGACAATAAGGATCAACGAGAAGATCAAAAAGACGTGCGCAAGGGCGATGCCGGGATCAGCAGCACGGGTTGCATACGCGGTAGCGATGGAGGTCGAGACGATGCCGCCGATCTGGCGGAAGGTTCCTCGAAGTGCCGCGGTGGAGGC
>CAIVND010000048.1 GCA_903907185.1 uncultured Acidimicrobiaceae bacterium | reverse complement strand
GTCCTTACCTTTCTTGGACCAGCGACCCAACATGAGGGAGAGTGGGTGCGTCCACACGATCTGGTATTGACAACCGAACCGCATCCAGACGCGCGGACAGGCCTCGTCAGCCGCATTACTCAGCTCGGTTTTGAAGTTCGTGTCGATGTGGACCTTGATGATGAGACGTCGACCGTCGTGCAGTTGGCGCGTCGGAGTTTTGATGAACTCGCCATTGCTGTAGGTGACAGGGTCTATGTATCTCTACACCAGGCACGTGTCGAAGAGATCGAACGGGCGAATAGCGGACAGTCGAGTGATCTTTAGGTCCCGTATCCTCCGACATGTGCCACACCACTTGGAGAATCGAGCCTAAGTTCAGCGAATGAGTCTTTTTGCTACGTTTCGATCAGTTGTCCGCTTCCGCCAGTTCGAATGGGATCGTACGAAACGACAACTCGCCCGATGCGCAAATGTTGAAGATCTGCGGCGCCTTGCTCAGCAACATCTTCCTGCAGGAATATTCGATTACATCGATGGCGGTGCGGAGGACGAGATCACACTTCGGCGCAACACCGATGACTTTTCGCGTATTACCTTTCGCCCTAGAGTCCTGGCGGATGTCGCCGCCATCAATCCGGCCACCCAACTTTTTTCTCGAGATATTCCCTTCCCGCTAATCTTGGCCCCCACCGGCTTTTCACGGATCGCAAACTCTCAAGGCGAGCTGGCTGTTGCTCGGTCTGCTGAACGGATGTCACTTCCCTACACGCTCTCAACCATGGCAACCCGGTCCATTGAGGATGTTGCCGCGGTAACCGGTGAAAATGCACGAAACTGGTTTCAGGTCTACGTATGGCGCGACCGCGCCCTCGTGAGCGACTTACTCGCTCGAGCGCGTGAGGCGAATTTTGAGGCGATCATGATCACAGTAGATACACCCGTCCTTGGTCGACGTGAGCGTGATATTCGGAGGGGCTTTCTTCTCCCGCCAAAGATCGGCCTCGACACCATTTACGAGGGTGCGCGGCACCCACGTTGGACCTACGACTTTCTCCGAGCGGAGCCCATCACATTTGCGAACCTTGTAGGGTCAACGGTGGGTGATGGCCGGTCCGCCGTGAGTCTCGCTGAACAGGTAAACAGCCAATTTGATCAGGCACTCTCCTGGCGAGACGTTGCCTGGTTTAGAGAGGCGTGGTCGGGCCCAATCATGCTTAAAGGCATCCAACGGCATGAAGACGCCATATTGGCGCTCAAAAGTGGAGTCGATGCAATTGCCCTCTCAAATCATGGCGGACGTCAGCTCGATGGCGCCCCCTCACCAGTCAGTTTGATCACCCAAGTCATTGATGCAACCGAGAATCAGATACCAGTGATCTGTGATGGCGGCGTCCGACGTGGGAGCGATATCGCAAAGGCGATATCGCTCGGAGCAACTGCGTGCATGACCGGCAGGTCATACCTCTATGGACTTGCCGCCGGTGGCGAACGAGGAGTAGATCATGCTCTTCGCCTCCTTGAGGAAGGATTCCTCAAAACAATGGTGCTAACGGGAGCACACAACGTCAGTGAGCTCAACGACCAGCTTGTTGAAATGCCAAAGGCGTGGGAGTCTCAGCCACAGAACCTTCAAGAGAGCGAGTAGTACCAATGATTGAGCTTTTCGCAGTCGCGTTTCTCGGAGGCCTCATCACCGGAGTCTCGCCATGCATCGTGCCGGTTCTGCCGGTAGTCGTAGGAGGCTCGACCGGCACAAGTAAGACCAGACCCATTCTGATCATCATCGGCTTGGTAGTGAGCTTCAGTCTGGCCGAACTTCTCGGCGTTACGGTGCTGAGCGCACTCCATCTGCCGCAAAACCTACTTTTCTGGCTGGGTATCGCCCTACTTCTCATTCTGGCCGTTGGCCTAATGATTCCCTTCATCGGGGACCTCCTGGAGCGCCCGTTTAACCGATTGGGCTCATCGCGTTATGCGAAGTCTGGTGGAGGCTTCGTGCTCGGCCTCAGTCTTGGGCTTGTCTTTGTTCCCTGCGCCGGTCCAGTGCTTGCAGCAATCTCAGTCGCAGCTGCCAATCATCGAATCAGTGCATCTTCACTCTTCGTGACATTCTTCTATTCGCTTGGTGCCGCGCTCCCCCTTCTTCTGTTCGCAATACTTGCCCAACGAGCGAGCATCGGATGGCAACGACTGCGCAACCATCTTTCGGCCGTTCGACGGATCGGTGGAGCAGTTCTTGCCGTGACAACGATTGCCATCGCGTTTGGTGTCTTTAATCCACTCCAGCGTGCAGTTCCTGGCTATACCTCTTCGCTAGAAAACCATGTGGAGAGTAGTGGGGCGATTGCGAAACGACTGCAATCGCTGAGCGGAGAACACGCCAACCAATTCACCAAGAACGGCGATAAATCTAAAACAGTAAAAGTAGTATCCCTGCCAGTACTCGGAGTAGCTCCTGCATTTACGGGGATCGTGAGCTGGTTGAACACACCCGGCCACAAGCCTCTGACACTTTCGCAGCTCAGAGGAAAAGTTGTCTTGATTGATTTCTGGACCTATTCCTGCATTAACTGCCAGCGCGCACTCCCCCATGTTGAAGCCTGGTACAAGTCTTATGCGGATAAGGGTCTCGTCGTGGTTGGTGTACACACACCGGAGTTTGCCTTCGAGCATGTCGTGTCGAATGTACGAAGTGCGGCAGCCAACCTCGGCGTCAAATACCCAATCGCCGTGGATAGCAACTATGGAACTTGGAATGCCTATGGAAATCAGTACTGGCCAGCGGAATATCTCATCGACCCCAACGGAAAAGTTCGCGCCTACGATTTTGGCGAAGGCGACTACGCCACAATGGAGAGTCACATCCGAACGCTGCTTTTAGCCAATGGATCAACCGACCTTCTACCGGCTACCGAAGTTCCGAACAAGACGCCGACCGCTCAGCTCACTCCCGAGAGTTACATCGGGTACGCACAGGGTCAAAATGAGGTGGGAACTGCGTTTGTCGACGACAAATTTGTGAATTATCAAAGTCCAGCGGTAATTCCCGCGAATTCATTCGCACTTTCAGGGATGTGGAATGACCACATGGAGGAGGCGACGTCTGGGGTTGATGCCGGACTCGACCTTCAATTTACTGCCAACGATGTCTATCTCGTAATCGGAGGGACCGGAACTGTCGATGTGTCGTTTAACGGCAAGAGCATCCGTACGATATCGGTGAAAGGAATTCCCAAGCTGTATACGCTTTTCTCTGGATCTTCGCTACAGACTGGCGAGCTCCAATTGAAGTTCTCGGCGGGGGTTCAGGCCTACGACTTCACCTTCGGATGACCACGCCAGATCCGCTGTAGCCGAACTTCAACTCTGACCGAGAAAGATTCTTGCCACTCTGAGTTTTGAAGAGCAATGTGGCTCGGCGGATTCTTGACGGACTCCGACAGCGCCAGCGAAGAAGTCCATCCTCGCCTTTTGTTCACCGCTGTCGATGGTTGATTCGCACAGAGGACCTGACGGCGGACCGAATGCGGCTTGCATCATCTTCAATGCCGGCCGGGTATTCGAGCGAGCGATTCGGCGGTGTTGGCCGAGAAGTTGGTCCGGGGCCTACCCATGTTGCGACCCTGGGAAGATCGGGGAGGGAAGTTTCGATGGCTGAGGGTCATGACGCAAGACGTCAACCCGTCGCGAACGGTCCCCCCTACGGCATCTGCTCGTCGTTTGCATGGCGCGTCGTCACTACTGCTTGAGCGGCTCAAGCGTGCGTCGCGATCAATACCGGGAGGAATCTGTCAGCGGGAGTTGAAGATCACTCCGTTGGAGCGGCCCGAGCTGGTCTGGAGTCGCACGGCAACCGAACCAGTCAGCCCGCTCGGCACGGTCACGATGCAGACCTCGTGGCTCACACAACGCGTATGCGCAAGTTGTGAACCGAAGGTTGCAACGATGTGGCCGTCCGAGGCAAAGAGTCCCGTTCCGTTAAGGGTCACGGTCTGGCCAGCTCCGGCTGCGTCGGGTATGACCGACAAAAGCTTGAGCCTCCCGGTGCTCGTCCCCAGCAAGGGGGTCGTTGTTGCGGGGCTTGTCACGCCAGAGACGAGGACTGCCTTGGTCACCTTGCTCCCGCCGCGCAGGGTGGCCGACACCTTCTCGTGAAGCGGCATCTTCGCAACATCGGCGAGGACGACCTTCCCGGTCGCGGTGAGACTGAGGTCGAAGGTCTTGCTTTTATTCGGCGCGAGCTTGTACGGCGCGCTGGCGAGAACGAATGTGCTGGTCTGCGTCACGATCTTCTTGCCCTTTTGCACCTTGGTCGTGACCGACTGGATGAGATTGACCGTACCCGAGCAAGTCTCGGTCTTACAGGTCAGCTTCACTGGGGCCATTGATTTCGCGACCACGACCTGGCTCGAGCCGATGATGATTCGCGGCGAAGGTGGGATCGTCGTTGTCGTGGTCGGAGCGATGGTCGTGGTTGGCGGGGAGGAGATGGCGACGCTCTTGCTCGCGGTCGCTGAAGTCCCGCCGTTGTTGCTCACGGTCTGACCAGTGAAGACCTGGGTGATAGAGGTTCCGGCAGAGTCCGTCTCGGTGACACTCGCGCTGAAGTTTCCGGCCGATGAGTAGGTGTGCGTCGTCGTAGGCGTCGAGGTCGTTTGAGTGTTCCCGTCCCCGAAGTCCCAAGCGTAGGAAGTGATCGAACCGATCGCGACCGTGGACGCTGATGCGTCGAAGCTCGTCGTCTGGCCAGAAAGTCCGGGGGTGGCGCTCAGCGAAGCGACCGGAGCCTGGTCCGGCGTGATCGCGATCCCAATCGGGTTGGACCCGACGGCGATCGGCGTCCCGGCGGTGTTTGTCGCGACGGTGATCGGGGTGACGCTATTCGAACTGACGTTCGTCACGTAAGCGGTCTTGCCGTCCGGGGTGATCGCGATCCCAATCGGGTTGGACCCGACGGTAATCGGCGTTCCCGCGGTGTTTGTCGCGACGGTGATCGGGGTGACGCTATTCGAACCGACGTTCGTCACGTAAGCGGTCTTGCCGTCCGGGGTGATCGCGATCCCATTGGGG
>CAIVND010000047.1 GCA_903907185.1 uncultured Acidimicrobiaceae bacterium | reverse complement strand
TCGGTGTCGCGCCTGCTCCCGAGGTGTCTCGAGATAACTCTTTAGCCTTGCCTGCTCTTGACGATGAAGACTCTCGGCGTGGGGACGGTTTTCAAGCGCGGCGAGAATCTCCCATGCCTGTCGTTGACCCATGGGACGGCCTACAGGAACCGTTGAACGAGTTGTTCGCTGCAATTCGGCCGACGAGATGAGCCATTGGTGCCCAAGTCGTTCGGCTGGGAGCTTTCCTAACGAGATGAGATGACGTACCTGGACCGGACTGCATGCCAGCCGTTCTGCGGCGATCTTTACCGAGACAAGGTCGCCGAGGTCCACGGTCACACTATATAACTATTAAAAGTTCAATTGTGTGACGGGACTCGGCGACCCGTATCTCGAGTTATGAAAGAGTCAGAAAAGACTCAGTCGTTGGTGTAAACAGCCTCTGGCATCTCTGACTTAAGGCCCTCTTTCGCGAGTTCCTGTGCGAAGATCTCTCGCACGTGTGGGTCCTCATGGCTAAAGCCAATTGAACTACCACCCTCGGTGATGTTGAGATTCCCACTAGTGATAGTTGGGGATTCGTCGCCATCGTCACGTCCCATGGAGCCACGGATGTTCGTTGGACCACCCCAGTAGTTGATGACGCGGAACGGCTCTTTTGACACGTTGAAGTGCTGGTGGAACCACATTCCTCCACCGGGAGCTGCCGCAACGAGTCCACCCTGTACGTAGTGGATCGTCTTCACTTCATCACCGTGGCCATCTTGCCAAGGAGTTTGGCCAAGATCCTTGTGCCAGTTAAATGTGTATCCTCGCCCTCTCAGACAGACGAGCACAGCACCTGCAGCGTGCCAGTGCGCCCGTGAGTAACGCCCTGGTGGATACTGCGAGATGAATCCGCAGTGGTCATACTCAAAACCTCGAAATCCTGGCTGGATCCGCCGATATCCCGGAAGCCGCTGATTGTCGAGTGGTAGGTCAGCGCCAATAATATCGGGGAAAAAGTTCGTACGAGCCTGTGCCCGATCATTGACTGGAACCTTATAGAGCTTGTCATCGTACTTATAGAAGTCTTCATCTGGCGAATAGTGAGCCTTGAAGATGTAGTCGTTGTCGTAGATGAAGTCGTAGTCACGGTGAATGTTCCAAATAGGCGGAGCATTCGTTGTGGCAATGATCAGCACCCGCTCTTTCGTGGCATTGACGAGTCGGTGCATGACGTTCGGAGGGAAATACATCAACGACCCTGGCTGCCATTCAGTAATGCGCTTGTTCGATGATCCCTCTTCCCACGTCTCAGTGGTTCCGTGACCTTCAATGACCAGATAAAACTCATGGTAGAGGTGTCGCTCTGGCTTCAGTTCCTTCCCACCGGGAATCTCCAGTACATACATACCTTTGATTCCATCGTTTCCATCAAGGTACAGGTAGGCACCACGGGCGCCCATCCGATCCCAGTCACCAAGATCGAGCTCACGGACATTGCTCACACCGATGCCGGTGTAGACAGGAATCCCCTCACTGTCGATGAACTCACGATACGGAGTCTTCACTCGGTCCCAGGTGCGAAGACCCGATCGACCTTTATCTTCACTCTCAGGCGGAGTAAATAGCTCCTTGCTGAGTTCTTCCATGGCCCCTCCTCCTACATGGTCCAACTGCAGCATCGAGCTACAGATTGGGGTGCAACCGATAGTAGGGCCTCAACGAGTACGTGGCTATTCGTTTGCGAACTGATGCGGCCCCTATTCAGAGATCAGTTCAATCCTGTTCCCAAATGGGTCAAATACAAAGACACGGGTCAGTCTGTCCCCCGAGAGCTCTTTCCTTAGTTCAATCCCTTGCTCCTCAAGTCTGCTCACAAGTGAACCCAGTTCGACAACACGAAAAGCTGGATGAGCCTGACTAGCAGGCGTGAAATCCGGGTCCGACCCAAGGTGAACTTCAAATCCTGTGCCAGAGTACCAACGGCCAGTTGTCATATCCTCCGGCTTTGGCTTGATGGTAAGTCCAAGCAGATCACGATAGAACTGATCAGAGACCTCTTCGGCCTCCGGAGGCATCGATAGGTTGATGTGGTCAATGCTCACGAGCTGTCCGTTACGAGACATATGGACCCCCTCATTTAGCCCGATGTGCGTTCGCCCTCGGGTTCAGCAAACTGGGTGTGGTAAAGCTCAGCGTACAGTCCGCCCTCTTCGAGAAGATCAACATGGCGACCACGTTGGACGATATGTCCGTGCTCGAGCACGAGGATGAGGTTGGCGTTTCGTATCGTCGAGAGCCGGTGAGCGATGACAATCGACGTTCTCCCGGAAAGCGCTGTATCAAGAGCTCTCTGGACAGCTGCCTCCGACTCCGAATCGAGGTGAGCAGTTGCCTCATCGAGGACGACAACATCCGGGGCCTTAAGGAGAAGTCGAGCGATCGCGAGGCGTTGCTTTTCTCCCCCAGAGAGTCGATACCCACGATCCCCGACCAATGTCTCAAGCCCATCAGGAAGCGAGTCGACGAGATCGAGAATCTGCGCTCGTTCCAGTGCCTCACGCATCTGATCTGTTGATGCCTCTGGCATGGCGAAGAGAAGGTTTTGGCGGATCGTCTCATGAAACAGATGAGCATCTTGGGTGACTACACCAACAACTTCCCGTAGCGACTCGAAAGACGCCTCTCGAATATCAACTCCGTTGATCAATACCGAACCAGCGCTTACATCGTAGATTCGACTGACGAGGTGACTGATCGTTGTCTTTCCCGCACCGGAGTGACCCACGAGCGCGACCATCTGCCCAGGTGCGACGGTGAAATCAAGATCGTGAAGGACCTCAACGCTTCGGTGCGTCTCCAAATTTGCTACCGACTCTAAAGAGGCCAAGGACACTTCATTTGAGGATGGATAGGAAAAGTCAACATGTCGAAACTCGATGCTGACATCGCCGCGAGGGATGACAACCGGATTCGCAATCTCGTCGATCATTGGTGCAAGATCGAGAACTTCAAATACACGATCAAAGGAGACCATCGCCGTCATTACGTCGACCTGCACATTGGCGAGAGCTGTAAGTGGTCCATAGAGGCGCGAGAGATAGGCAGTAAGTGCAACGATTGTGCCCACGTTAAGAACACCATGGATCGCCAAGTATCCGCCCCATCCATAAACCAAAGCGGTGGCCAGCGTTGCTGTTAATGATAACGAGGTAAAGAAGATGCGGGCATACATCGCCTGGGTAATCCCAATATCTCTGACGCGACCTGCTCGTTTGTCAAAGTTCTCCCGCTCGATCGCAGGTCGTCCAAATATCTTGACGAGTAGCGCGCCCGAGACGTTGAATCGCTCCGTCATCATGGTGGTGAGTTCAGCATTGAGTCCATAAGACTCCCGCGTGATCTGCTGCAGACGTCGTCCAACCTTTCGAGCAGGAAGCACAAAGACTGGTAGGAGCGCTATAGCAACCAATGTGATCGGCCACGAAAGAAAGAGCATTGCGGTAGCGACAAGGGTGACCGTAATGAGATTGCTCACGACATTCTGGAGCACGTCGGTGAAGGCCTGCTGAGCCCCCATGACGTCATTATTTAGCCGAGAGACAAGAGCTCCTGTCTGGGTTCTCGTGAAAAACGCAATCGGCATACGTGAAACATGCGCGAATACCTTCGATCGCATGTCATAGATAAGGCCCTCTCCAACTCGAGAGGAGATCGCACGCTGACCAATATTGAGTGCGGTTGTAAAGACAGCAAGAAGTGCAACTAAGAGCGAGAGATGAAGCACAACTGATGTATTGCGCTTGACAATTCCATCATTGATGATGCTACGAAAGATCAACGGTGTTGCGACACCGACGACCGCGTCAAACACAATGAGAAGAAGAAAGAGCCCGAGTTTTGATCGATAGGGCGAAGCGAACTCATAGATGCGGCCCCAAATTCCAGGGGTGAGGTTGTGTTGCAATACCGACTTATCACGCAACATGTTGCGGTGCGCCCCCCGCATCGAACCCATTCCCATTCCCATGCGCTTCGACGATTCCTTTCGAATGGAGATCAGTCCAGGTGTGAACTCCAATTTGTCACAAGGGCCAGCGTAACGGGTGGTGCGTTAGCCAAATCTTGAAAGTGTTCTCAGGTGTAGCAGAAACGTCATAGGCTGTCGGAGTTATGTCGAGACGAATTGAAATTGAACTTACCTCTACCCGGGGCGATGGCACTTGGACCTGGCGTGCCGCCGGTGCAAAGCAGCCCCGTGGAGTTATAGAAGAATCCTTGCTCCCATCGGGTGCAAAGGTAGGCGAGGTTCTCCGGGTTGAGGTCGAAATAGGGCTAGATGGCATGGAAATCAGTTCTGTTCTTCCTCCCAAATCACCGCACAAAGAGCCCGATCGGATTGAACTCGTCGCGGTACGACCTGAAAAGTTTGAGGGAGTGATCACAACACTCATCCCAAAGCAAGAAAAGCGTGGCCGGGAACGTCGTGGTCCTGGCGGAGACTCACGTGGGGGTGGGGACCGTCCAACCCGCCGCCCGGAATCCCGACCTTCATCTCCGACCGGTCGCCCTTCATCGCCGAGTAGCCGCCCTCCACGAACAGAGCGGCCGCAGTCCGAACGCACCTCGTCAATGAGTACAGGCGCAAACGAACGATCGGTCCGGAAGCCAACTCGTCCTCGTCCAGCTCCACTGACTCCAAAGAGCATTCATCGGGATGCTCTCCTAGAGTCTCTTCCAGTCGAACAACGTCCAATTGCCGAACAACTCGGCAGCGGAGGACTCGCAACCTTTCGTCGGGCTCTCGCAGATCAGCAGACCAAAGACAAAGAAGCGGGCCGCCCTGTCGTGAGTGGTGAGGCAATCCTCGCATTAGCCGAACAGCTTCTACCCTCGGTCCGTGAGGCAACTTGGCTCGATCGTGCTGAAGCTGTCGTCGAGCGCCTTGAAACAGTCAGCCTCCGCGATCTTCGCTCAACGGTTACCGGCGCTGCTGCGCGTAGTGAAGAGGCCAAGGTACTTCTCAGCAAGCTGCGAACAGCGCTTGATGATCGTTTGAACAAGCTCCGTACCAAATGGGAGCAAGAGATGTCCCATGCTCTCTCAGAGGGTCGTGTTCTGCAGGCCTTACGTCTGTCTGCGAAACCTCCTGAACCAAGTACTAGGTTCCCTGCGGCACTGGTGGAGGTCCTTGCAACCGCAGCCGGGGAATCGTTGAGCGAAATAACGCAACCTGACCGTTGGATCACCCTTCTCGAGGCAGCCGCGAATTCGCCCATTCGTCGGTCGATCAAACCATCGGGTATCCCTGCTGACCCGACCAACGTTGTTCGCCAAGCTGCGAGCGCTGCCGCCGGCCGGGTTCCCGCCTTAGCGAAGCTCCTTGGATTGGCGATTCCACCACCACCGCGACCAATGATCGTCCACCGATCAACAACCAGCGTGCCAGAGAGTGCTTCTACAGAGAGTGCTGTGCCAGAGAGTGCTGTGCCAGAGAGTGCTGTGCCAGAGAGTGCTGTCGTCGACGAATCGATCTCCTAACGGACTGAGGAAGAAGGTCCCTCGATCGATCGGTGCATCACCAGCAGTCTCGCCTTGAAGCCTCGCTCTTCAAGTGCTGATTTAGTCTTTTGATCCCCTGGCAAACTAGCAATGTCTACCGCAGTAGCCCCGTGTGATCGCGCGAAATTCTCAGCTGCATGCACAAGGATCTCAACAACACCCGCTAGAACCTCTGGAGGATCAGGTAACAGCATCTCCAACGAACAGTATCGAGTTCCAAACGCCTCATCGAGACGACACGAAGCGAGAGCGATAGCTTCGGCACCGCTGAAACAAAGCAAGATAACGTCGGAATTATCTGACGATCTCTCATAGATCGCTTTCCGAAGGGTCGAAAAAGCAAGATAGGACTCCCCGCCACGATGAAGTTCAAGCGGCTTCGTCAGGTGCGTGAACAGCTCCTCGACGATCGGATCGTCGTCAGTCGTTGTGACTCGAACGAAAAGAGCGGGGCTAGCGGCCAAACGCCCTATACACAGTCTCGACAGAGTCTCAATTTTTTATCAGCAAGTTGAGTGTTCTTCTTCAACAGAAAGCATGACTGACAGACAAACTCACCAGGTTGCTTTGGAAGAACCCTGGCTCCATCGCCACGGTCATCTTGGTCGGCCACTTCATCTTGATCATCATCATCGAGCTGTTCTTCAACAACGACAAGACGCTCTTTTAGGATGTCATCGAGCCCGGCTTCGACCTCGTCATCATCAAGATCATCATCGTCATCGTCGCCATCCTCTTCGATGACATTTGCGATCGTGCCCACCGGAATAACAATGTCATCGCCATCATCATCATCGTCTAGGTCAAGGACACCATCGTCATCGTCGAGCACACCCTCGAGGTCCTCCTCAAGGTCCTCTTCAAGCGCGTCAACTACGTCCTCATCAAGATCACTTTCGAGAACATCCTCGTCAGTATCCTCCACCGGTGGTTTTACTGTTGTTTTTTTTGCCATTCAAAATCCTCGTTACATATGTTGCTTGGGCTTATCTGGGTGCAAGTCTCGCCCTGGAATCGGTCGCCATAATGAGGCAAGCGGCGCCACTATAGGCCACAAGTGCGCCGACCATGCTCTTATCTCATGAAAAGTGAAAAATGATCAGATCTAAGTCGCAGAAACTCAAGCTCAATCCCATTTTGGGATCAGTTCATTCTTCAGGAACCGCTCTGCCGGCGCTCCTCGAGCCGGCTCTCCGCTGCAAGCCGTCCCAGATCGCTATCGCTATAGTCCACGAACCGCATGGCTGCTGCAACACCACGATGACCGGCTACCGACGCGATCTGCTGGTGCATCTGTTGGGCGATTATCCGGTAGTTCGGATGACCCTGAGGTCCGCTCCGGAGCTCGGTAACGTGCATCGCCTCCCGAGCTGAGAGCTGGATGATGTAACGGATATTGAATGCCAAGGCCACGGCATATCGGGCCTGCTCAGGTAAGCGCTCTGCCAGTGCCTCATAAAGGTCTCTACTCCGATCGAGCGATTCACGGAACCGACCGCTCAGACCCGCGTCGATAACCATCTGTGGCACCTCATATCCCAGATCTGTCGTCAACGGCTGCCAGTCAATCGTCATCATCCGATGTCTTTGCAGGTCGCGGAATGATCCATAATCAGAGACGATGTCAAACCGATAGTCCGTGCGTTCAAATGCGCGTCCCGGTCGATGGCGTCTGTTTCGCCGATCGCCAACGTATGCAGTCAGCAGCTTTTCTTTCTCAGTGACACTCATCGTTGCGACCCGCTGTTCAATCGAATGTTCGCTCAAACCAAGGTAGGAGTAACAGATTGCAGCCACAATCTTGTCCTCCCCGTTTGGATCAAAATCAATGAGAGAGACACTGGGAGTTTGCGCCTGTGGCTGCATTAAAAGATCGTCAAACAGTTCACCAACGAGCTGCGGCATCTTTTCCTGGCGGTCCGCAAAGTAATCACTCCACTCAAGTCCTCGGTCGGGTCGATCGACTCGAGTCAGGAAAGAAGGTATGACCTTTCGGAGTTCGATCAACATGAGATCCGCGTAACTACGTACCTCTGGTAGAGGATGAGCCCGCATCCGAAGAAGGAGCATCTCATAGGATTGACCTGAACCATAGATGCCGACGTTGGAAAGTGCCCCAGCAGGAAGAAGGCCCCGGAGCGAATCGAGCGCACGAGCTCGAATTGATTGTTTGTAAGCGAAATCAGAGACACTCCCCTCTCTCGGGAACATCTTGGTTAGAAAGTCAACCATTAAGGGCATGAGTTCCCCATAGGTATCAAACATGCGATCCATCTCGCCGATGTAGCGGGCGCCAAGGGGAGATTCGAGTACGTCGGGGTCGCGAAAATAGCGAAAGTGGCCAGTCCAAAGGCGGGTGTCGTATGGGATATACCTTGTCGATTGTTCGAGATAGGACATCAATCGACCGCGCTCGAGTACCTTCGTCAGAACGTTTGAGGCCTGTTCACAGGCAAGATGCACCCCTCCGAGCTGTGCGACTGAGTCATCGCCATACTCGCCAAACACACGCTCGTACAACTCTTCGGCTCGTCGGAGCCCCATTGTTGCATCAACCGTTTTGTCGCCAGATATATCGAGATCGTCCACAAACTCGTCAAGAAAAAGGCGTCGCAAGCTCTTGGAGGAACGCGAATATCGAGCGAAAAGTGCTCCCTTTACGACCTCGGGCAGATTAACGAGCGCGAAGACAGGACCCTCCAAGTTCGTGACGTAGTGACGGAGGATCTCTTGCTCTTCGGTGGTAAAGGTTTCTACTGCGTAGGTCATGCTCGATTTACGATAGGGGTTCGGCTGGCTTGGTTGGGGGATCATCTTCATCTCCGTCCATTTCCGACGGGCCCACGCTGTTCGAAGCCGCAACTATTCCCCGAACTAGCAGTTCGGCAGCTTGGCTCGCGACCGATCGGAACGCTGATTCGCCCGGAGAGAGAGCAATCTGGCGGAGAAGATCGACCAGCTGTTTGACATTCCGTACAAAGTCGCCGCCAGTCATCAACGGTTCCACAGCACCGCTCCCCTGCGCCCGTCTACCCGGCAACAAGATGCTCGAGAGATCGCCACCGGATACCCACGCGGCGGCTGCCGCTGCAAAGCCTGTATCGAGTTCTCTCGTCCTTGGAAGACGTAGGCGCTGTTCATCAGATCGGAGCTGTGCTCCTAAGTCCTCAAGAGCTGCAAAACGCTCAGACAACTTCTCATTTGGCATTACCTGTGCTCCCGGATCTCGACGGGACTCATAGGTAAACGACGAAACAAGAGCGGTCAGTTCCGCGACCTCAAGGCCGTCGAATAGACCGGCTCGCATCGCCTCTGCAATGAGAAGATCACAGTCGTGGTAGATGGCGACCAGACGCTCGCCGTCTTGAGTCAGTTTCCAGCCGCTCTTTAGCCCTCGCTCTGAGAACAGCGTGAGAACAGCGTCGAGCTGCCTCGTGAGTGGCTCTTCGCTCAAAAACTGGGCAAACGATGATCGAACGAGTCGGTAAGCATCATCGAGGTCATAGCTGCGAATGAGGTTCGCAACCATGTTGTACGTCGGACGAAAGGCGGAACGGAGCGGCCGCGACCGCGCGCCTGCTAACTGAGCAACCTCATTGAACCGATGAAAAGGAGAATAGACCGCTGCTGCATATCCCACATCGTCGATGCCTCGACGTCCGGCTCGTCCCGTGAGTTGTGTGTAGTTACCCGGCGAAAGGTCCTCGTGTCCGCTACCGGTGAACTTTGAAAGACTCTCAATAATTACCGATCTGGCAGGCATATTGATGCCCAGTGCGAGGGTCTCAGTCGCAAATACCACCTTCACAAGCGATCGCAGAAAGAGGGCTTCGACCGCCTCGCGAAAGGGAGGCACGAGACCAGCGTGATGCGGCGCGATGCCAGCCTCGAGGGCATGGCGAAATCGGTCATACTGCAAGATCTTTAGATCATCATCACTCAGGTGCTCTACGTACGAATCAGCGATCGAACGGATCTCCACACGTTCTTGTGGTGAGGTAAAACGAAGCCCTGCATCAAGGCATTGACGTACCGCATCTTCGCAGCCGGCTCTTGCAAAGATGAAATAGATAGCTGGCAATAAATTGTCCTGGGCGAAGCGCTCAATGATCTCAAATCTTTTTGGTCGATAGGCACGAGAACGGGATTTGGGCTTTCCTTGGTTTCGTTGATGTCGTTGTTTGTAGCGTCCCTCAATTGATCGTTCTAGTTCTCGATCAAGTGCCACTGCCTCTTGATTTGGCCTACCACCCACAAACGTGGGAAGTACGCACAACTCGTGCTCGCTACGATCACCAACAACAAAGAGATGGTTGAGTTCGATTGGACGTTTCTCTTCGATTACCGTCCGTACCGAACCTCGGACTGTACTGATCCATCGCGCAAGCTCTTCAGCATTAGACACCGTCGCTGAGAGGCACACCAGAGTCACTGCCTCTGGGGCGGTGATGATGATCTCCTCCCAAACAGATCCGCGGTAGCGATCTTCAAGGAAGTGAACCTCGTCAAGAATGACACACCTTAAGTTGCTCAAACGTTCTGGCCCTGCGTAAATCATGTTGCGGAGCACCTCGGTCGTCATGACAACGATCGGTGCCTCCGGGTTGATTGAGTTGTCTCCGGTGAGCAGTCCAACCTCGTCCGCGCCGTAACTGCGAACGAGATCCAGATATTTTTGGTTCGAGAGTGCTTTAAGAGGGGTGGTGTAGATGGCCCGTCCTGAACTCGCAATCGCTCGAGCAACTGCATACTCCGCAATCAACGTCTTTCCTGACCCAGTGGGAGCAGCAACCAAAATGGAGTAGCCCTCGTCAAGAGAGTCGAACGCCTCTCGCTGGAAGCTGTCAAGCGGGAAGTCTCTGTCGTCTAGAAAGAATTTCCGCAGTCCCTTGGGATCTGATTCCAACTCTTGGAGCGCGCATGCAAGAGGTGAGGGGGCGATTGTCATCGGAGAACGAGACGACCGATGAGAATCGAGCCTTCGTAGAAGATCAACATCGGGATTGCAAGTGCGAGCATCGAAAAAGGGTCAGAGCTTGGCGTCGCCACTGCAGAGAAGGTCACAATGATGACGATCGCTACTCTTCGCCAGTGACTGAGCTGCTTCGGCGTGATGACGTGCGCTAGCTCAAGACCAATGAGCACGACCGGGAACTCGAAGGAGATTCCGAACAGCGCCATGAGCGCCATGATGAGGGTCAGATATTTTGACGGAGTGAATAGATCGACGATCCCCGGTCCCCCAACACTGTGGAGAAATGTCAGCGCGTGCGGAAAGGTTAACCAAGCGACGAACGCCCCGGCAAAGAAGAGGATGATCGAACTCAGCGTAAATGCCACGGCGAATTTTCTTTCGTGCGCTCGTAAGCCCGGGGTTATGAACCTCCAGAGATGAAAGAGGAAAAATGGGGAGGCAAAGATCAATCCGCCATATCCGGTGACATCAAGTCGGATACCAAAGGCATCCAAGGGTCCCATGACTACCAACGTGCAAGCATGTCCCTTCGGAACCGAGAGACAGTACGGATGTTCAAAGAGTCGGAGCACCCTCGGATAGAGAAACCAAGCAAGCGTCGCAGTCCCGCAGAACGCGAGCGCGCAGATGATGAGGCGTTTTCGCAGCTCTGCAAGATGTTCAAACAGAGACATCGAACCCGCAGAACTCAAAGGGCCATCGTCGGCTTCCATATCTCTACCGCTCAGTTCATCGATGGATCATGAGAACCCGG
>CAIVND010000046.1 GCA_903907185.1 uncultured Acidimicrobiaceae bacterium | reverse complement strand
GCACCGTACCACCAACGGCAAGGTGGACTTGATCGCGACCCTCCTGGTTGCGGCCCAACATTGCGCGGGCAACGGCAATGAGATTTTCGAGTCGGATTGATGTCGTCGCCGCGAGACGCCCGGGAAACAGTTGGAGGGCAAGTTCAGCAAGTGTGGACTGATGATCATGAAGGAGGAGATACGCGAGAAGTTCAAGCACGCGGGGAAGATCATCCGGGTGAGGCTGGTGCTGCGCCCCATTGATTGAAAGACACTCACCCAAAATGGTGACCTCGCACTCAATCGTTCGCTCGGTATCGATTGGCGCAACTGTGGAGGCGGTATCGATCTCGAGCGGCTGTGCGTAGTCGGCGAGAAGCCGATCGATGAGGCCAGCTTGTTCGGTATCGAGCTCGTGTGCCTTGAGGTTGAGCGAAAAGGGTTCCAGATGGCAACGCCCTGAACCACAACGGAGCGTCATCGATCCCTCTGCTCCTGCGAGAAGAAGTCCAAACTGAGCGCTCAGCGGTTTGAGCTCTTTCGCCAAACGATCATTGAATGAGTTGCGATGAACGATCACGACGGGTTCACGCCTCCACGGAGTGACCATCGCCGTCCGCGGAACGATCGGCTGATCAAAGAGCGTCTGAATGGTTGCAACGCTTGATCGCTGCAGGTGCACGCTCTGTTCGTTTAGCGGTGGTGGTCCGATGCCAATAAGTTCAATGGCAAGTTCGTCGCACCAGGGAAGCACGCGAAGAGCGGTAATGACTGCATTCAGGCAGGCATCAACCTCACCAGTGTCGCCGACAATCCCTAAGGTCTGGCCCGGTCCAAGTGCGACGAGTACCTCTGTGTTGTTATCGGTGCCGACAGGAATAAGCCAAGGAATCAGACGAGGTGCATCGCCACCTTGACCACGTAGTCGTTCAAGGGAGACCGCGGGATCAAGACGCCACCACCAACCACCCTCTATCGCTTGGAACGAACTTGGCGGATGATGATTCGGCGTTCGGAGGAAGAGTTCGACTCCTGACGATCCAATGCGCACGAAACCAACGTCAGGAACAGCTCGACCTCTCCCTACGGATCGATCGGTCCCGATAAAGCAACGCCCGAGATATCGATTTATCGCATCGATCCAGTCGATCATGGACCCATCACCTGCTTGGTGCAGTGCCCGAGTCAGATCCTGTAGGCCGTCTGAGGGAGTGCGTGTGGCCACCCCCAAGCGTCGGACGCTGGTGCGCAGACGCGCCAGCTGTCGACTTCTCCGTAGCAGTCCTCCAGTAATAAGTACGCCAAGCGCACCGACGATCTCCTCGGTGATCGAACTTGGGGCAAACAGCACCGCAGCGGAGTTCATGAGCTCTCCGCCAATCGTCTGTACCTGAGGTGAACCGCCCGTCGATCGAGTTTGAGTGCCATGGGCACCAAGTGACCCAGCGATGAGGAGAAGACCAACGATGGCTCCCGCCCAGGTACTCGACCAGTTTGCTCCCGTCGGTACTTCAGGTTGACGGATGGCGCGACGGATCTCCTTACAGAGCTGCACAGAGGCGATGATCCAACAACAGGCGACAGCGCCGAGGATGAGGTGAATAGCAAGCGCGGTCAAGCCGCTATCGAGCTGTTGACGGCTCATCTGCAGTAGCCGCAGGGTTGCCAATGGGACGCCGAAGACCAACAGCCCAGCCTTGATGAGCGCCAGCAGTCCGGAACGCACCGAACCTGATCGCGGAGTTGCCAGGTTGGAATTCATGAGGTGCTGTCAGTGGGTAGGTAATTCAAGGTCACCCGGTAGTCGAGCGGTGAAGAGAGCTGCGTCGAGGTCGCGATAGTAAGTTGGCAGGCTCCCGACTGGGCCTGCGCGTCGAAAGCAATGAGACCGAACGAGGATCGATGACTCAGCGCCACAGCTCCGCACCGTAGCGCAACGGTAACGCTGGTTGAACTTTTCCAGCTGACCTTTGTCGATACGGGACCCACAGAAACGGTGAACGGGTAGGTGGTGGCGATGTCGTTGGGATAAGAGAGCTGTCCCCCGGTTGAGATTGTTTTGACCTGTTTGGGCAAAGTCGTGGTCGTGGTCGTGGT
>CAIVND010000045.1 GCA_903907185.1 uncultured Acidimicrobiaceae bacterium | reverse complement strand
TATTTTGATATCCCCTATCCCGGTGAAAAGCTTGACCTGCTCGCACTGCCTGATTTTGCCGCGGGGGCGATGGAGAACCTGGGTTGCGTGACCTTCCGAGAGGCGATTCTGCTCGCCGATCCTGATAATGCCTCACGGAACGAGCTCGAACGACTAGCCGAAGTGGTTGAGCACGAGATCGCACACATGTGGTTTGGCGATCTTGTGACGATGGACTGGTGGAATGGGATCTGGCTCAATGAGGCTTTCGCTACGTTCATGGCGCTTCGCGCGCAGGATGACTTCCGCCCGGAGTGGGAGACATTCGTCTCCTTCGGTCGTTCAAAGGCCGCAGCGTTCGGTGTCGACTCGCTTCACGCCACACGACCCATCGAGTTCCCCGTCCATCATCCCGATGAGGCTGCAGCGATGTTCGACGTGCTGACCTACGAAAAGGGAGCGGGCGTTCTCTGGATGATTGAACAGTTTCTCGGGGAGGAACAGTTTCGCGACGGCGTCCGTAGATATCTCAAAGCACACCTCTATGGCAATACCGAAACTGGTGACCTCTGGGATGCCATTGAGGCAGAGGCTGGCGAAATTCCAATACGGGCCATTATGGACTCATGGATCTTCCAGGGAGGATTCCCACTCTTAGTGGCGAACTGCATCGAATCAACGGACCAAGTCGGAGTTACGCTCTCTCAGGAGCCCTTCTCCTACCTTCCCGAAGGCAGTCGACCAACCTCTGCAATTGGTCGAGAGTGGCTCGTGCCTGTGATCTCCACCTCCCTTTCTGATCGCTCATTCGAGTCTCGTGTTGTTATTACTGGGAATAACGCCGGGTTTCTCATGCCATCAAGACCAGTTCTCGTTAACGCCGGAGGATCTGGATTTTTCCGCGTGCACTACGACGACCAAAGTTACCGAGAGCTCCGCAATAACATCGACCAACTCAGTGGAGTAGAGCGTTTTAACTTCGTCGCCGACACCTGGGCGGTAATCCTGTCTGGTCGCACCAAGCTTGCTCGACTCAGTGAACTTGCAGAGTCTCTTGACGCAGAGCGCGATCCCCATGTCTGGTCGGTCATCATCGGAGCGATTGCGCTTCTGGACCTTGTCGCGCCAGAGACACATCGCGAGGAGCTCGCGGACTTTACGAGGAAGTTGCTCGTTCCCTTGCTGAAAGAGACGGGATGGGAACCCAAAGGGGGAGATGATGAACAGACTCCTCTTCTGCGTTCCTCACTCATCTCAACGCTAGGAACAATCGGCCGCGATCCGGAGGTCATCACCCGTTGCCGTGAAATCTTTGTTGAAGATCATCAGCACCAAGTTGCAGCTGATGCAGATCTCATCGGTGCAGTGTTAACGGTGACGGCGAGCCATGCCAACCGTGACGATTTTGAGGCCATCCGAGATCGTTATCGTCGACCGCAGAACCCTAATGATCAGCTACGCCATCTGAGTGCGTTCTCTCAGCTAAGTGATAGCTCACTTGCCAGCGAGGTCCATGACATGTCGCTTGACGAGATCCGCTCCCAAGATGCCCCTTATCTTCTCGGTTCGATGCTCCGAAACCGTGCTATCGGTCGACCAACGTGGGCGTTTATCGTCCAGCACTTTGACGAGATGGTCGATCGGTTTCCGGACAACTCCATTCACCGCATGCTCGATGGTACGAGTGCGCTCGCCCAGCTCGATGCGGATGGAAGGGCAACCTTGGCGGAGAACGTACAGAGTTTCTGTGAGGAGAATATCGTCGGTGCCCGACGACGCCAAATTGAGCAGAGTCTTGAGCGACTCGCGATCAACGTCCGACTTGCGGAGCGCCTTGAGAACGACTTTCTCAACAGCGGGTCGTGACACTGACGCGATCAGTGATGGCCGAGGCCAAGTTCAATTGACTTGGTAAGTAACAGGGCGACACCGATGATGAGGTAGATAAATAGACCGACCAAGACTGCCTTGCGGCCCGCAGAGAGCTGCGCGGGACGAAGAAGAGCTGCTGCCGGCATCTGCCATCGTTCGCGCTCAGATCGGTTACGGGACTGCGGGTCTGCTCGTTCATCGGCGATCGAAGACCGAGCGAGCGTAATTCCGGCCGCGATTCCGAGCACACCTGACGCCCCCAATATCGAGATCAAGATCACAGTGGAGACACTCGTGATCACGGTGGTAATCATCAAGATCGCTGACATCCCGAGCAGTATGGTGATGATCAGCCCCGCGATGACATTGAGCCAAGGCCGATTCACCCAAGGTCCAAGGACCTCTCGATCGTTGCAAAGCAGAAGAGCAAAGATCATCGTCGTTGGAAGCAAGATTCCCGCAAATGCCTGAACGGCCAAGACAAAAAGGCCCAATGGGGCATGAGGGATCAACACAATCGCTGCCGCAAGCGCAACCATTGCCGAGAAGGTGAAATAGAACTGGCGAGCGTCGGCAAAGCTGCGATTTAGCGAAGAACGCGCGCCCTTGAGATCGCCAAACGCATAGGCAGTTGTCAGTGTGACCGACGCGGCCCCCACGAGCGAAGCATTGAGAAGCACCAGTGCAAAGAGTGTTCCTGCACTGTTCCCAAGAGTTCTGTCGAGCCCCTGAGCGACCGCGAGTCCGTTGACAAAGTGTCCGAAAAGATGCGCACGTCCCGAAAAGGCGAATGCTGTTGTCGTAATGATGAGTGTCGCAGCAAGCACCGTAACCCCTGATCCAAGAATGGTGTCGACTCGTTCGTAGTTGATCCATCGTGGTGTCAGCCTCTTGTCGACAATATTGGAC
>CAIVND010000044.1 GCA_903907185.1 uncultured Acidimicrobiaceae bacterium | reverse complement strand
GCCGAAATGAATCTCCGCACTACTTTGCCCTGCGGAGTTTGGTAGTAGGTATGAAGAAGTCTGCGACGTAGACGTATAGGTAGGGCATGGAGAAGTGGGACCTGCGCGCCACCGAGAATAATGAGGGGCGGAAGATAGAACATTTCGAGCAGATGTACCGTCATGTGGATCGTGAGCCACGTCATCGACAATCGCTCAAGCGGTCCCGAAACGACAACAACCACCCCGGCTAATCCTGCATAAACCAAGAGGCTTCGACGGCGACTGCGGTACTCGTGAGCAACAGTTTGTCGCTTTGCCAAGTTTCGTATACCGACTTCATGAGTGATACCAATGAGCACCATGAGCACACCGAGAGGCGTGACCTGCCACGAGGGAAGCATTGTCATGCAGCCGTCCTCTCCGTCAGTCCGGATAGTAGTCGCATGGATCCTTCACCAGGTAAGCCGAACTTGGGCTTCATTCCGAATCTGGCATTTGACTAGGCACCCATCGAGTACTTCCGCCACTTGAATCCTCGAAATACTCAGCTCGAGGATCAATCCTTTGACATGTGAAACACCGCTGATAGAGTTTGTGATCTACCTGTGAATCGGGGGTAAAGCATGCCGGAAGTGGCAAGCAGCGGTTCTGAACCAACGAGAGACGTATGGCCCACCAAAGGGCCGAAGGCAAAGCCAGCTGGATTACTTATTACTTTTGGTATCGCCCTAGCTCTGATCGTTGGAGTCGGCGCACTCTTTTACGGGGAGACATATCGATCACCCTCGGGCACCGAAGTCGCTAAATCTGTCGGCACAGCTACGGTCAATGGAGTGACCGTGCCTCACGTCACCCTCCATTTCCAGACCTACCCAGATTCGACAGGCATCGTTAACGGCGTGCCAATTCACCCAAGCGGTAATTCAGGTTGGCCGGCCTATGGGTTGACGAATTCGTATCAAGTCCCTGCTCATGCACTGGTCACGGTATATGTGAGGCAGTACGACTCTGGTGGATCGCTCAACAACCCATGGTTTGCCACTGTTCGTGGAACCATAGATGGAACGGCCATCGTTGACGGAAAGGTCGTCAAGTCGATCTCCCCCAACGACGTTGGACACACCTTTACCGTTCGCGCCACTCCTGGCACCGATCCTGGCTTCTTTCTCAGCGTTCCGCTTCCTGCCGTTGATGGCGATAACCAAACTGATAACGGCAAGTACCACACCGTTGTATTTAGTTTCGTCTCAGGAAGTAAGGGACTCTACGCCTGGAACTGTGAATTTCCCTGCGGTGAGATGCTTGCGAGCTTTGGAGGTCCGATGAGCGCTTATGGATTCATGTCGGGGTTCATAAATGTCGCCTGAGCAATCTGACACGGATTTCGAGAGGACCCTCTTGCGGAGGGAACCATTCCTTTCGCGACCAGGCGGCAAGATCTTCATGATTTGGTTGGTCTTGACAGTTGCAGGCGGAATTATGGGTGTCGTCGCGCCCCATCATCTGCTGACCTCTCTTCTGTCAAATGACGGTACCGATGTGTGGAAGACCATGGTCTTTTTCACCGTACTGGCGGCCCCGGTCGCAGCGTTTGTTTACTCTGTCGCAATCTATAGCTTGATTGGATGGAGGCATCGAGGTAATCAGGATGAACCACCTGAGGACGGCCCTCCGATTCGAGGTAATGGATTCGTCACCGGCGTATGGCTCATTACCTCGACGGTGCTTGTCATCGTGCTGCTTGTTTGGGGACTGAGCGTTTGGTCGGCGCAGCAAGTGTCACATCCAGACACCCTGCAAGTCGAGGTAACCGGCCAACAGTGGTTGTGGACATTTAAATATCCGGGTACGGGTGTGGAATCGCGCGAACTGGTGCTTCCGGTGAACCGGCCGATTGAGTTTGACGTCTCATCGGTTGATGTGACTCACGGATTTTGGCCGGCTGCCCTTGGCGTGCAGGTCGATGCCAATCCCAATGTCGTTACCGTAATTCGAACCACACCAGATCGTGTTGGAAAATTCACAGTGCGCTGCAGTCAGCTTTGTGGCCTCTATCACTCCTTTATGTATGCGCCCGGATCTGTCGTTACATCGGATCAATTTGCAACGTGGTTACAGTCTCAAGGAGCGACGTCTTCGGCGGCAGACAAGGAAGCCCAGGTGTCTCAATCATGATGAGTCCTCGTACGCGCGAGGCAGTATCACCGAAAGCTGAAGTAATGACAGAAAGGCTGTCGGGATGACGACGATCGAAGAAGCCCCGCGTCTTGAGGAGACGACTCTTGGACCAAAGGCGGGCGGTCTCTATCGCCGGCAGAACATCTTTACTGGTCTTGGTTTCGGCATCTTCTTGGGTTTCGTTGGCTGGCTGACCGCTCACGCATTTCTCCAAAGTTCTAATTGGGGCACGGACATGGTGGTGACGGTCACCATGGTTGGTTGGGTCGTCGGTTTTAACGTCGGTGTTGGTACATTTAACGCACCGATTAGGTGGCTTCTCGGGCATGATCAGAGCTACGAAGACGAACTGTACGCGGCGGGAGTTGGACAGGGCAGTAAGCGGTACTACAAGTTCTGTACCGATCACAAGGTTGTAGGCACTCAGTACTTGGTGTTGGTAATGGTCATGTTTGCTATTGGCGGAACATTGGCCATGATGATGCGAACCCAGCTCATCACCTCACATTCAAGTTTTTTGTCTCCAGATTCCTACAATGCGATTGTCTCGATACATGGAATGTTGATGATCATCGCGACCATCATCATGGTTTCCGGTCCCTTCGCTAACTTCATCATGCCCATCATGGTCGGAGCAAAGGACATGGCCTTTCCGCGTCTCAACGCGATGAGTTTTTGGGTAATTGCGTCGGCGTTGCCACCGATGTTGGCCACCTTTGTTCTCGGTGGAGTGGACGCGGGATGGACTACTTACGCACCGTTATCTATCCAGGCCCCTGCGGCAATGGATGCGTTTTCTATGACCATGATCACGTTCGTGGTTTCGGTCACCGTATCTGGAGTGAATACCATCGTTACGGTTCTCACGATGCGGGCGAAGGGGATGACGCTCGGTCGACTTCCAATCTTTGTTTGGGGATCCGTCGTCGGTTCTGCTCTGAGTATCTACGCAATGCCTGCCCTCCTACTGGGATTTACCTCAATGGTTTCGGATCGCGTGACTGGGACCTCGTTCTTTGTTGCAGCTGGGGGCGGTACTGGTTGGCTTTGGGAGAACATCTTTTGGATCTTTGGCCATCCGGAGGTCTATATCATCTTGATCCCTCCAGTTGCAGCGATGATGGAGGTCGCGAGCACCTTTGCGCGAAAGCCGTTGTTTGGTTACAAGATAACTATCGCTGGATTTGTGGCAGTGGGGATGTTGTCCATCATGGTTTGGGCACATCACATGTTCACAACCGGTTGGGCACCGGACCTAGCTGGCCCGTTC
Source organism: uncultured Acidimicrobiaceae bacterium (assembly GCA_903907185.1). Classification (GTDB taxonomy): domain Bacteria; phylum Actinomycetota; class Acidimicrobiia; order Acidimicrobiales; family Bog-793; genus CAIVND01. The sequence continues at coordinate 1,712 of CAIVND010000044.1, read as the reverse complement.
ATGCTCACGACGGAGTTGATCTCCATACCAACGGGGATCATCTTTTTGTGCCTTATCGGAACACTTTGGAAGGGACGGATCTGGACCCGGCTTCCTATGTACTTCGTCTATCTGTTCCTTTGGAACTTCATCATCGGTGGTGTGACGGGAATCTACCTTTCTGATGTGCCCGCCGATCAATATTTTCACGGCGACATGTTCGTAACTGCGCATTTTCACTACACGTTGTTGGGCGGGGCAATGATCGCCGCTACTGCAGCGCTTTGCTACTGGTTCCCGAAAGTTACGGGAAAGATGCTCAATGAACGAGTTGGGAAAGTTTCGTTCTGGATGATCGCAATAGGAATTCAAGCTACCTACTTTGGCCAGTTCTGGGAGGGATTTCAGGGCATGCCGCGGCGAGTTGCCTATTACGATCCGATCTTCCTACACGCGAACCAGCTGACTTCCGTTGGGGCGTACCTGCTCATGGCTGGATGGTTAGTTCTCCTGTACGCCATGATTCATTCCGTGCGTAATGGAAGTATTGCGCCTGCCAATCCTTGGCATTCGAAAACCTTGGAGTGGATGGTTCCGACTCCGGTACCACTTGTGAATTTCTTAGTCGATCCAGTCGTTACATCTGATCCTTACGGATATGGCGAGGAGGGTTCAGAGGGCTACGTGTCGAGCCATTCGCCGCCGGCCAGATCCGAGGACGAGCTCGTACCTTTGCTCTCCAGCGACTATCCGATCTCTGGAGGTGACAGATAGTGGAGACCACAACAACAGGCCACGAGGATCCCCAGGATCTTGGTCGCGCTATTGAAGTGGTGGCGGGACACCACGAGACCCATGAGCAGCGACACCTGAAGGAGCGGATCGCGCTTTGGCTCTTCATTGGTGGCGATGGACTGTTTCTCTTAATGGAACTCTTTATGTGGTTCTATCTGAGAGCGCTCAACACAAACGGACTTTGGCGAGGAGCTTCTTGTACCTCAGCCCATGCATGTACTGATGGACTCGGTAACACAATCACTCATGAGGTCAACAAGGCGAGCCCTTCGTTCACAATAATTGTCGCAGGGCTATCAGTCGCAGCAGCGCTGCTCGTTTGTCTCGTAGAGCGAGCAGCTCGAAACCGAGAAGGCAAGAGCGCAACTGGCGGAGTTGCCTTGTTGTCCATCTTGGTGCTGCTAGGTGCGATCGGGGTTCAGTGCTTCCAATTCGAAAGGCTTCCCTTTACAACGATTGACGGCACCTATGCGTCAAGTTTCATTTTTTTCATGGGATCGACGCTTGGCCATCTCATCCTTTTGTCGTTTGTTGGTATTGGTTTAGCGAACCGAGCAAGGCTTGGTCGATACGATGACGGCAGTTGGTTCCAGGTGCGACTTATACGAATATTTGCCGTATGGATCGCCGCTTCCGCTTGTGTACTGGCTTTTGTGATGTCACTTTTCGCGTGACCCTGATCTCTCACTCTTGTTTATACGCATCGCCAAACTAGGTTCGATCTGTGTTGCTCCCGCATCGTGGTTCTATTGAGTCCCGTACGGGATCTAGCGCTCTATACAAGTTCGTTTGAAACGATCTTTGCGGCTTGTGGCTGATCAATGCCTTGAAAGTTCCCCTGGCTCGATACCTAGCGCGAATGTGTTTCTGAGCATCTTTGGCTTCGTTGCTATATCTGGGGAATCGAAATTCGTCTACCGCTCTCTAACGACTTAGAT
>CAIVND010000043.1 GCA_903907185.1 uncultured Acidimicrobiaceae bacterium | reverse complement strand
GCCCCTCGAGTCATTCCGGCCTTTCAGCCCGATGGCAAGGTCATCTTGACCTCTGATGAGGTGCTTGATCTCGACACCATCCCTGCCTCTGTCGTGGTAATTGGTGGCGGCGCGATTGGCTGTGAGTTTGCCTCGATGATGGCTGACCTCGGATCGAAGGTCACATTGTTGGAGGCGATGCCCGGAATTCTGCCGGGCTGTGACAAAGATGTTGCGAATGTCGTGGTGCGATCGTTCGAGAAGCGGGGCATTACGGTCCGCACGGGTGTCTCTGTCCAAGGTCATGAGCCGCGCGCCAACGGCACCACGGTCATCTTTGGTGACAACGAGCGAGTAGATGTCGATGCGGTGATCGTCTCAGTCGGGCGTCGTCCATACTCGGATGATCTTCTTGGTGAGGGCACAGGCGTCGTGGTCGACGAACGGGGTTTTGTTCGAGTCGATGAATGGATGCGAACCGGCGTCGATGGAGTATTTGCCGTTGGCGACGTTGTCAATACTCCCCAGCTTGCTCATGTTGGCTTCGCCGAGGCAGTTCTTGTCATCAAGGAGATCATGCAGGAGCCAGCGGTACCCGTTGACTATCGCAACGTTCCTTGGTGCATCTACTGCTATCCCGAGGTCTCGTTCTGCGGAATGACCGAAGAGGGTGCCGTTGCCGCAGGTTATGAGGTCATCGTAAAGAAAGATCCATTCGGAGGAAATGGTCGCGCCCGCATTATCGGTGAAACCGAGGGCATGGTCAAAGTCATCGCTGAGAAGACATCAGATGGTCGGGCTGGACGTCTCCTTGGCGTACACATGGTCGGCCCATGGGTTACCGAGCAGCTGGGTCAGGCATATCTCGCAATCAACTGGGAGGCCACCCCAGATGAGATCGCACAGTTTATTCAACCACATCCGTCCCTCTCCGAGACCTTCGGCGAAACGGTCATAGCTCTCACAGGAAGGGGTCTCCACGTTGGCTGATATCACGATGCCGCAACTCGGCGAGACGGTAACTGAAGGAACAATCGTTCGTTGGCTCAAAAAGGTCGGCGACAATGTCGTCCAAGATGAGCCTCTTTTTGAGGTATCAACGGACAAGGTCGACTCTGAGGTGCCCTCACCGGCCGCCGGAGTCCTGACCGAGATCTTGGTGGAGGAGGGCGCGACAGTTGATGTCGGCGCCCGTTTGGCTGTGATCGGCGCTGCCGATGGCGCCGCCCCCTCAACTACCCCGACTGAGGCTCCGGCACCAGCACCAGCACCAGCACCAGCTCCAGCTCCTGCTCCGGCACCAGCTCCAGCTCCAGCTCCGGCACCAGCTCCAGCTCCGGCACCAGCTCCTGCTCCGGCACCTGTCGCCTCTGGCAGTTCCGGTACTCGAGGCGCACTTCTGTCACCCGTTGTGCGCAAACTCATTTCGGAGAACAGTCTGGATGCGGGCGCAATTCCTGGGACAGGAATGGGCGGCAGAATCACTCGAGATGATGTTCTGAACTTCATCGATACTCGCGCTGCATCTCCAGTCGCTGCCTCGCCTGCGCCTGCGCCTGCGGCTCCGGCTCCCGTTGCTCAGCCACCGGTTGCTGCGCCTGCACCATCTGCTGGTCCTGCCGTCGGTCTGACAACGCCCCCGCCGCCTCTTGGTGTTCGCGATGAGGTGATTCCGTTCTCAGCGATCCGTCGGGTAACTGCTGAACACATGGTTCGTTCGAAGGCAACCAGCGCACATACGCTGATCGCACGTGAGGTCGATTTCGAAAATATCGATCGGGTGCGCGCTGCGAACAAGGATCGCTTTAAGGCAGAAGAGGGCGTCAGTCTCAACTATCTCCCGTTTATCTCTCGAGCGGTCGTCGATGTGCTCCGTGACTATCCCCATCTGAACTCATCAGTCGGCGAGAACACGCTGATCATCCACCGGGATATTCACCTCGGCTACGCCGTTGACCTTGGAACTGAGGGACTCATCGTTCCCGTTGTTCACAACGCCGATGGACAGTCGCTGCGTGGCATTGCTCGCTCGATCGCTGATCTTGCCTCGCGTGCGAGGTCACGCAAGCTATCTGCCGATGACATCACGGGAGGAACGTTCTCCATTACGAACCCCGGACCGTATGGCACCTACATGACGATTCCGATCATCGCTCAGCCGCAGGTTGCCATCTTGTCAACTGACGGTGTGAAGCGTCGTCCAGTGGTCGTGGTGCTTCCCGATGGATCAGAGTCCATTGCTATCCACTCTGTTGGAATTCTGGCGCTGTCATTTGACCACCGTGCGGTCGATGGCGGATATGCAGCACTGTTCATGCGCGATCTCGCGACTGTTCTCGAGACTCGCGACTGGTCTGCAGAGCTGTAAGTCCATCCTGTCTCGTCGGTACACGTCATGAGTCAGCGTCCTCTTCGGGTTCGCTGGCTCGGGCGTGTGCGCTATCGGGATGCGCATGCACTGCAGCATGCGCTCTTCCGATCACAGGAGGACTACCTCCTGCTGTTAGAACATCCGCACGTCTATACCAAAGGTGTACGCGCTAAGCCTGAACATCTCCTCGCGGATGTTGAAGCACTTGGCGCTGATCTTGTCGACTCCGATCGTGGTGGTGACATTACCTATCACGGTCCTGGTCAACTTGTTGGGTACCCAATCCTTTCGATCACCATGCGGCCACGGGTCATCCCCGACTATGTACACACGATCGAGCAACTAATCATCGACTCGCTCACCGAACTTGGCGTCAATGGCGCCGGTCGGCGCGACGATCATCCTGGGGTATGGATCATCTCGGGTACTGAAGAGCCACGGAAGATCTGTGCGATCGGTGTTCGCGTCTCTCGCGGTCGCACGATGCATGGTTTTGCGCTCAATGTCGATCCCGAGATGTCGATGTTTGATCACATTGTTCCCTGTGGAATTGCCGACTGCCAGATCACTTCAATCGCCCAGGAGGGCGTTGATGTGACCATGGAACAGGTCATCGATGTGATCGCCAACCGAGCGAGTCGATTACTTGGTGAATCTGTTGACCTTCCGCGTACGATCGAACGCCAAAACGCAACGGCCCCCGACACCGTTTCATCGGTTGGCGCAATCCCGATTGATTCTCTGTCAGAGCCGGGGCCAGAGATGGTTCCTGTGGAGTTTGTGCAGCGCCCGCCGGCCTCTCATCGACGACTCGCATCGGCCGGTGTGAATACCTCGACCGCGGTCGCGATCACTCAACGAAAGCCAGCATGGCTGCGAGTTGAGGCGGAGATGGGCGAGGACTACCTCAGTTTGCGCAAGACCATGCGATCGCTCGATCTCATTACCGTCTGCGAAGAGGCCGGCTGTCCAAACATCTATGACTGCTGGGCTGATGGTACTGCTACGTTCATGATCAATGGCGAGCGTTGCACGCGTGCCTGTGGATTCTGCCTTGTCGATACACGGCACCCTCTCGCTCTCGATCCCAAAGAGCCCCGTCGCGTCGCTGAGGCTGTCCGAGCAATGGGGCTCTCCTTTGCGGTCATTACGACGGTCGCACGAGACGACCTCGACGATGGTGGTGCCGGAGCGTTTGCCGAGACGATCGCGGCGGTAAGAGACGAGTGTCCAACGACGCAGATCGAGGTACTGATCTCTGACTGCAAAGGGAAAGACTCCTCGCTCTCGACGATCTTCGATGCTCGCCCAGAGATTTTGAACCACAACCTCGAGACCGTGCTCCGACTTCAGCGAGCAGCGCGTCCCTCAGCCTCGTATGCGAGATCACTCTCGGTGCTCGCTCGCGCGAAGGCAGCTGGTCTGACAACGAAGTCGGGGATCATCCTTGGCATGGGTGAGGAGCTTGACGAGGTGGTCGCGGCACTCAGAGACCTTGCCTCAGTCGGCGTCGACATCGTGACCATTGGGCAGTATCTACGGCCCTCAGCCAAGCACCTCCCGGTCGTTCGGTACTGGACGCCCGAGGAGTTCGACGAGGTTGGAGCAATCGCACGCTCGATGGGATTTGCACATGTTGAGGCCTCACCGCTTACCCGATCGAGCTACCACGCAAAGCAGGCCGCGGCAGCGTCCAATGAGGTACGCGTTACTGCATGACCGACACCGTCGATGACCGGGCGATCTCCACATCACGCCAAATGCGCCTTGCTCGCGTTCGGGCGGCGATGGCGCGCGATGGGTTCGACGTTCTCCTGCTCTCAATTGGCGCAGACCTTCCGTGGCTAAGTGGCTACGAGGCCATGCCCCTTGAACGACCTACTGTCCTCGTGCTGTCGCGTGACGCGGATGCGATCCTGGTCGTGCCCGAACTTGAAGCTCCGAGGGTTCACGAGGATCCTGCGCTCTTTGAGCTTCGTCCGTGGCGAGAGGGCGAGGATGCTGTTGGCCTCATCGCGGATCTCGTCGGCGCTGCGAAACGCATTGGTGTCTCCGATCGGATGTGGGCGGGACTTCTTCTCGGTATCCAGTCCCATCTGCCGTCGGCCTCCTTTGATCGCGCCTCAAAGGTGACCGGTGCGATCCGCGCTGTTAAAGACGACTTTGAGATCACCATGCTCAAGCGTGCTGGAGCCGCGGCCGACCTTGTTGCCGCTTCGTTGTTGAGCGGCGAGATACCGCTGCTCGGCTGTACGGAGGCATCGGTGTCCGCCGCGATAGGTCAGCGACTCCGTGATGCTGGACACGCAAAGGTGAACTTCGCGATCGTTGGATCGGGCCCGAATGCGGCAAGTCCCCACCACGAGGCGGGGGAGCGGATCATCGGCTCGAGCGAGACCGTCGTCTGTGATTTCGGCGGAACCTTCTACGGCGGATATGAGGTGGGATATTGCTCAGATATCACCCGCACGGTCGTCACCGGCCAACCCTCGCCGGAGCTGGTCGAGCTCTATGACGTGCTTGAGGCCGCGCAGGCCGCGGCGGTTGCGGGTGTGGAACTTGGCGCAACATGTGCCTCGATCGACGGTATCGGTCGAAAGTTGATCGATGATGGTGGTTACGGGCAATATTTCATCCATCGGATCGGTCACGGGATCGGGATCGAGGAGCATGAGGATCCCTACATGACAGGGGGCAACGAGACCAAGATCGTCTCCGGTCATGCATTTTCTGTCGAGCCCGGCATCTATCTTCCCGGCCGCATGGGCGTGCGGATCGAGGACATTATCGTTGCGCACACCGAAGGCACGATTCGCTGTAACCAAGTCGACCACGCCCTTCACATCGTCGAGGCATAGCCGCTCCAGGTTCCTCAGCAGACGAAGTTCACCAAACGTGGTGGTTTCGCAATGATGCGCTTTGGTGTCTTTCCATCGAGAGCGGCGAGCACGAGGGGAGAGGCCATCCCAACAGCAATAGCGTCCTCCTCCGTGATCTGTGCATCGACCTCGATTCGATCGCGTAACTTGCCATTAACTTGAGCAGCCATGATGACCCGATCATCTGCGGCGAGCGCTGGATCGGCGATCGGCCAAGGCTGTTGATGAATGTGCTCGCCATGTCGCACCTCGTAGGCTTCAGCGGTGAGGTGGGGGACCATCGGTGCCAGGAGACGGAGAAGGACATCGATCGCCTCATCGATCTGGGGTCGTTCAACGTCCGTACGGATGGCGCGAGTAATTGCGTTAGTAAGAGACATGCACTCTGCGACCGCCGTGTTGAATCCGTAGCGACCGATATCGTCGGTGACCTTCATGATCACCTGGTGCATTGTCTTTTTGAGCAGTGCTGTTTCGGTCGCTGGGTCTTTCGCATCGGCGACGACTGCGTCTTCAGTGGAATCGTCATCGGTAGCAAGGCGCCAGACTCGACGGAGATAGCGTGAGCAGCCATCGATGATCTCATCGGTCTGATCACCCCAATCGATATCCTCAATCGGCGGGCCAACAAACAGGTGAAAGAGCCGGAGCGCATCGGCGCCGACACTCGCAAAGTAGTCATTGGGGGAGATGACGTTTCCCCGTGATTTGGACATCGCCTTCCCACCGAGACGGATCATGCCCTGGCAGAAGAGCTGCGAGAAGGGCTCGGTGATCTCGGCCGGTGAGAGTCCAACATCACCGAGCGCCCGGGTAAAGAACCTTGCGTAGAGCAGGTGCATGATGGCGTGAGTGATGCCGCCGATGTACTGATCGACGGGCATGAAATTGCGCGCTGCCTCGAAGTTCACCGGCGTCGCGGAATTGAACGGGTCAGTGAACCGCAGGAAGTACCAGGAGGAGTCGACGAAGGTATCCATGGTGTCGGTCTCGCGCCGTGCGGGTCCGCCACAGGTTGGACAGGTAGTATGAAGAAAGCCCTCATGTTTTTTGAGTGGTGATTCGCCGGTTGGAAGGAACTCAACGTCGGTGGGCAAAAGGATGGGAAGCTGGTCCTCGGGAACGGCTACCACTCCATCGGTCTCGCAGTAGACGATGGGGATCGGACAGCCCCAGTAGCGCTGACGGCTAATAAGCCAGTCGCGCAGGCGGTACTGCACCGAACGGGTGCCAACGCCCTTCTCCTCGAGCCAGTCGATGGCACGTGACTTGGCTTCGGCGATCCGAAGGCCATCGAGGAAACCGGAGTTGATGTGTCTTCCATCGCCAGCGTAGGCACCTTCGCCGAGTTCTGGAGGACGTTCGACCGTCTCGATGATCGGGAGACCATAGATTTTTGCGAATTCAAAGTCACGCTCATCCTCGGCCGGTACGGCCATGATGGCGCCGGTGCCGTAGCTTGCGAGAACATAGTCTGCGATGTAGATCGGAATACGTGCTCCGTTGAACGGATTGATTGCATAACTTCCGGTAAAGGCGCCACGCTTTTCAAGTGCGCCCTCGGTCGATTGACGTTCGATATCGGATTCGGTCGACGCGAGGGTTTTCAGCAGGTCGACCTCAGCCGTCTGTTCGAGTGTCGTGCAGCTCTCGACGAGTGGATGTTCAGGGGCAAGCACGAGATAGGTGGCACCGAATCCCGTGTCGGGACGGGTGGTGTACACCTCGATCGTTGTGTCACTGTGTCCCTCTACGACAAAGTTGATACGAGCTCCCTCGGATCTGCCGATCCAGTTCCGCTGCATTGTCTTTACCCGTTCCGGCCAATCCAGATCCTCAATGGCATCGAGAAGGTCATCCGCATAGTTGGTAATCCGGAGGAACCACTGTTCGAGGCTGCGCCGTTCGACAATGTCGTGGGATCGTTCGCAGGTGCCATCGCTCTCGACCTGTTCATTCGCAAGAACTGTCTGGCATCCCGGGCACCAGTTCACCAACCCGCCCTTGCGATAGGCGAGATCGTTTTTGAACAGATGAGTGAAGATGACTTGGTTAAATCGGATGTACTCCGGGTCATGACTTCGAATCTCCCGCCGCCAGTCATAGACCGCACCGAGACGGAGCACGCTTGCCTTGAGCTCGGCGATGCGAGCCTCGGTGTATTCGAGTGGGTGCGCGCCGCCCTTGATTGCAGCGTTCTCTGCTGGCAGGCCGAACGAGTCGAAGCCAAACGGGGAGAGAACGCCAAAGCCCTGCATGGTCCGGAAGCGCACGAGCACGTCACCGAAGGTGTAGTTCCTCACATGTCCTTGGTGGGCTTGGCCGCTCGGATAGGGATACATGGAGAGCACGTAGTACGGCGGCCGGGGATCGTCATTTTCGATCTGGTAGGTGCCCTCGTCGATCCAACGCTGTTGCCAGCGCGTCTCAGCTCTCTGAACGTCATAGTGATCTGCCACGGCTACAGGTTAGTAAGGACTGCGTGCATCGCTGATGCTCACCGATCGACTGCTAGGAGTCAGATCTCCACATATTGGATACACGGTCGGAAACAAGGGATGACTAGGCATCAAGTGTTCGCTCTACCGTACTGGCCACTGCGACCGCCGCCTTGTTATCAAGGCGAATCAGTGCTGGCATCGCCAGTAATCCCGCGATCAACAGCGATATGCCGCCGGTATACCAAGCCCAACGAGGTCCGAGATGTTGGCCGATATAACCAACGATCGGACCACCGATCGGTGTTGAACCGACCCAAGCTACCGACCAGAGCGCCATGACCCGACCCCGCATCGCTGGGTCGGCATCGGTCTGCAGCTTCGTCTTGGAGATTGCATTGAAAGCGACACTTCCGTAGCCGACGATCACCATGACGGGGTATTCGAGCGCAAGCGTGGGACAGATCCCGGCGAGAAAACAACTAGCCCCCCAACCGAGGGTGGCGTAACCAAGTCCACGGTAGGAGGCAGCGGGTCGGGAGGCGGTCACCAAACCTCCGATAACGGCGCCGATTCCCATGCAGGTAAAGAGTGTGCCGTAGACCGCTGGTTGACCACCAAAGGTTCTCTGCGCGATCAGCGGGACGGTGACCGGGAACTCCCAGGTAAAGGTTCCAGCGACAACGAGAAGCATGAGCGTTAGGTACAGCTCTTTTTGACCTTTGACATAACGAAGACCCTCGCGAATCTGGCCCTTCTCCCGCGCGGCATGGACCGCGACTTGAAGTTTGCGAGCTTTGATCAGCAAAAGCGTCAAGATCGCAACAAAGAAGGAGGCTGCGTTCAAGGCAAAGCAGGTTCCAATACCGAAGGCAGCGATAGTGATTCCGGCCAAGCTGGGACCCAAGATACGCCCGACGTTCACCATCACTGAATTCAATGAGACGGCGTTTGCAAGTTCGGAGATCGGGACGAGGTCGGAGATGATCACCTGACGAGATGGATTGTCTACAACCTGGATGAGACCAAGGCCAAGCGCGATCAGATAGATGAATCCAATGTGTGGATGACCACCGATGACCACCCACGCGAGGATGCTGCACAATATGCCAGATCCAAGATTCGTGAGAAGAAGCATGCGTCTGCGATCGATGCGGTCGACGATCAACCCACCCCAAGGGCCGAGGATCATGATCGGGGCGGTACGGATCCCAGTTAAGAATCCAAGATCGGTTCCGTTGTTCGTGAGATGAAGGACGAGGTACGCCTGGGCGATATTTTGCATCCATGATCCTGCAACCGAGATCACCTGGCCCACGAAGTACAGCGTGAAGTTTGGGTAGGCGAACGAGGAGAGAGACGCATGGCGTTTCCGTCGAGAGCGAGGTTCGGCCCTCTGATCTCGACGTGCAAACACAGCTATCCTCCGGAAATAATGTTTGATGAACGAACAATCTTGCCATCTCATTCCTGCGGTTGTCGATTGCGCTACCAACTCAAGTCCGGACAGAAAAACTCATCAAAATTCCAAGATCTTTATCGGCTGGCCAAAGCTCGCGAGGGTAACGCTCGATCACTGCGTGGCGCATCACCATCTCGCTAGAGTTGCGGGTGATCTTGTGACCTGCCCGCCCATATATTGAAGTGATCAAACTCGCAAGGATCTTATCGATGAAGCGCATACTCCGGGCTAGTAGAGCGACAACTGGCCTTGTCGTTGTGGGTCTTCTCCTCGCTGGTTGCGGGGCCGGTACGACCGCGCACGTGGCGGTCAAGGCCAGCCACCAACGCATGACCCACCTGGAAAGTCAGGCCAATCTGCTTGTGCGGGATTCAACGGCACTACGAACTGTCATCTTGGCGATGAAAGACAGTCTTCATCCTGAGGTCAACGATGTAGCGGCCGCGACAGCCTCGACTCGGGCGGCACAGGTGATGGCATCTGAAGCGACGCCGACGTCACGTGCGGCTCTTTGTGATTCGGTGACGAAGGCTCACACTGATGTGGAAAACATCGCTGAAGACGATCAGTTCCTGGCCGGATTTGTCTTAGGACTTCGAAAGACGATGGCGAAGGTTGCCGAGGAGGCGTCCGCTCTTCGAGTTGCCGAAGTTCACCTGCGGAGTGCCGACTCCAACTCGACTCCAACGGTGAACTCAGTTTCAGTGGAGTCAACGATTCAAAAAGCGCTCCAAAATGCATCAGCCGTACTGAGCGAGGGGAGGTTGTCAGCAGATACTGGCATCCGAACCGTGAACAGCGACTTCACAACGGCCGTTGATGCGGTGAATGCTCTGATCTCATCAACCGGCTGTGGCACAGTCATCTCGCCGCCAGTACTTCTCGTGCCCTCTTGAACCAGACCAGATAGAGGACGGTCGCCGTCGGCAAAAACCTGTGAGGCTAGTGAACGCCTCGATCAAATGATGAGATCGGCAGGCTATGAACCAGTGTCGGCGAGAGCAATAAGTCCCTCAAGACTGAAGTCCTCCGCCGATGGGTCGATCGTTGCCCGAGAGATCTTGACTGTCATTCCCTCTGGCATCGGCTGGGTCTTGGCGCGCTTTTCGAGTTCCTGTCTGATCCTCGAGATGACAACCGTCACCTCATTCTCCTCGGTGTCCGCCAGGAGAATTGCGAAATCGTCCCCACGCATTCGAGCAGGGATATCTGCGGTTCGGAGCGTCTCGCGCAGTACGTCAGCGATCATCACGAGCGCAGCGTCGCCCGCCTTCCTGCCGTACGTTTCGTTCGTTTGGTCCAGTCCCTTGATGTCGAGGAACAGCATGCTCATCGCCTCACCGTCGCGACTTGCGCGAGGCACAATGTGATTCGCAATGAGGGTGAGGCCGCGTTGGTTCATCAGTCCCGTGAGCTCATCAACGAGCTTGAGTTCACTCGCTCCAATCTCGTGCTCGACGGCGTCAGCAAGGTCGCGCAATGCGCTCAAGATTGGTAAGAGTAAAGAGTTGCTGCGCAGTCGATAGCTTGCGGAATGCAGCCAGGCGAAAGGTAATCGGACCAAGGCCTTCCTGAGCACGAGCATTGTCGATCGCCTCCACCTCTTGTCCGAGGCAAAAATAGCTTTGGCTAGTTGCTGAACACGATCCAAGAAAATCAGGGTTCGGTTGAACGTTGGCCGTGAGGGCAACAACTCGAGCATGGGTACCCAAGTGGGAGGAGCGCCGCGCGTGGATTGCGTGTTTTGATCGCTTTACGTGCTTTCTTGCATGCTTGACGTGCTTTGCATGTTTCGTCGGGGTTGAAGCGACCTTTGCCGATATAGCGGGTGAAGCGGTGGTTGCGACTTCGCCAGCGAAGGAAAGGCTCATACCTAACAGGCAGACAATTGCGAAATTCGAGGCCAATCGGCCGCGGGCGATAGGGGCGTTAGGGAGCACGCGTCCGAGGGTGGAATGCGATGATATTGGGGCGTGCAGCAGTGACTTCATCACAGAGAATTACGGCCACATTTTGGGTGATATTTAGCGAATCAGTTGAAATTCTTTCAGTCAAATTTTCGCTACAAAATTTCCGAAGGAATGGCGGTAAAAATGCACGTTAAACGGCCAAAATCTATCCCCTGACGGACGAGGATTTAAGGGGTATTTTGCGCTCCGTTTTTCGGTTGTTCCCCTCTATTTCGCATGCCCAAAATACGGTGGTTTTTGGTCGAAAAATGCGCTGTGATAGCGCGATAGGAGCTCCGCGAATTCTGTGTGAGATCTGATTGCAAGACTCGAGGAAATTCCGACTTTTGTAAGGCGGTGGCTGAGTCTCCTTGGCGTCGCTAGCACCACGGGTTCCCTCAGGGGATTGTGTCTACGAGGTTCGAAAGAGGTTGGAGGAGTTCGAAATGTTCGATCGCTGCGCGCTCTTGCGCAGTTGGTAGAGTTACTAGTCCTTGGGGGCGTAGCTCAGCTGGAAGAGCACTTGACTGGCAGTCAAGAGGTCACGGGTTCGAGCCCCGTCGTCTCCACAAGAAACCGCAGATCAGAGCCTTGCATTTCCGTTTTCGGTTGACTTCTCACGACGGATGTCAATGAAATGTCAATGGATAAGGGATTGTGGCATTTCGGGCGTACACTCAGCGAAATGGTGATCGTTTTTGTTAATGGAAAATCCGCCCCTCGGCGGAAGCATCCATCTAGGGTCTGAGACGAAAATGGAAGCTGGAACTCAGACCCTAGATATTCTCACCGGGATTGTCCGACCCGGTCAGGGAAGGGCGGGATCAGAGTTCATTGCGCCTTACAAGGAGCGCTGGGAGCGCGCCTTGGGCTCATCAATTCATCCGGCATCGTTGAACGTCTATGTACCTGGGAACTTCGGAGCTTGGCCCTGGCTTTTAACAAGTTTTGATGAATCCACTCGCCGCGCTGAGTGCTTCATTGAGGGCGTACCTAGCTTCGTAGTTTGGTTGCGATGTCCTGGTCCTTCATGGAATGAAGGTCATGACGATGAGCACTTCTACCCGAATGACACGATGCTCGAGGTGATCTGCTCTAAGAAGATCGAAGGCATCGTTCGATACAGCAATGTCACCGTCGAGGTTGATCTGAACGCTTTGAAAGCGGACTCGGGTGTGGTTTGACAACTCTCAAGTTAAACGGAACTGAGTAAGGCAGACGACAAAGCCTCTCCTGCTTCTCGTCCCATGCTTGGGGTCACGTGTCCGTAAATATCAAGCGTGATTTTTACATTGGAGTGTCCGAGCATCTCTTGTACAACCTTTGGCTGTACTCCCGATGCAAGCAAGAGACTCGCAGCCGTGTGACGGCAATCGTGCAGGCGGATTTTGGGTACCCCAATCGACTTCACGAGACCATCGAATTGGCTTGAGATGTATCCTGGAGAACAGGGCTCGCCAAGTGGATCGGTGAACACATAACCATGGTCGCTCCAGGCGATACCAGCCTTTAAGCGGTCAGCGGCTTGAACCTTCCTCTGGAACCTCAGACGTGAAATTAACGAGGCGTCAAGAGGGATCGTCCGCTGTCCCGCTTTGGTGTCGCCCCTCGGAACAGCTCAGAGATACTGGTTTGTCTGGGATCTACCAGAGACCGCGAACCTTATGAAGTTCTTCGACATACTCGAGTGCGGCCTGCGTCGGATTCGGAAAGTTCACCCCGACGCGTGCCGTTTTCGTTTTCTCGGCGAGCACGACGTTTTGAACCTCACCGCTAAGTTCGATGTCGACTGAGAGGAGTCCGTCAATCTGTTCATCGGCTGAGATGTCGAAGAGTTCGAGGCCGGCTCCAAGTGTTGAGATGTCGATGATTCGACAGGGCCGGCTGGGTTCGTGTCCAACATTGGTGAATCGGTAAAAGCCGAACCAGTCGGTGGGCTGTCGGGGGATCTCTCGTCGGAACTGCTCAGGCATTGTGGAACTCCGCTCTTGATGGAAACTACTCGGGTTCGCTCCTCCACGATGGTTAACGACCAGTGATGTTCGAAGTTTGAGTGCGTCGTTGCTTGTCTCTCCGACGGGGCGTTTGGACAGAGTCATGACGCAGAGAGAACTCGAAAAATGGGACTCACGGACACCCAAGTCGGTCCGATCGCTTGTATCGCCTTGACTCGGCGGGAGAGCTTATTAATGAGGCTCGATCCGGCGCATCGCAATTGCCGTCGTAGTCTGGCCGAGATTGACAAGATCACCCTCGGTGAGATCGTAAAGCTCCGCGGTCAGCTGATCTTGGCGTTCAAGTGACAAGCGTGAAAATTGGCTCGATGATCGAAGCCGGTTGGTGAGACGCGCGCGATCGACGAAAT
>CAIVND010000042.1 GCA_903907185.1 uncultured Acidimicrobiaceae bacterium | reverse complement strand
GACAAAATCAAGAGGCCACAGGCGAGCGACCCCCTGACCACTTCACGCTCCACGCAACCGTCCCACATGGCGCATTTGAAGAAAAAGTTGCTGCGGCAACGCTCGCAATCAGCGATGACCAACTTCAGAAAGTAGTCCTTGCCCGTGAGGTGGTTATTACTGCCAATCGTCCCTTCCGACAGAACGAGCTCTTCGAGCGTCTTCGAACGCTGCATCCCTCCTGTCTCTCCTTCGGGCTTGACGGATTCATCGGGGCAACACCCGAACTTCTCATTCGACGTGTTGGTCTGCAGCTGGAGTCGATCCCTTTGGCCGGGACAATTGCGAGAAGCGGCGATCCCGAAGAGGACGCAAGGCTGGCAATTTCACTCATGAACTCCACGAAAGACCGTCGAGAGCATCAATTCGTTGTCGATGCCATCGTTGAGGTTCTCAGTAAGGTCGCGACTCAGGCCGCTGCTCCGTCGATCCCACACATTATGGAACTTCGCAACGTGGTGCATCTGGCAAGCAATATCTCCGCGCTGCTAACCGATTCTGAGATCGGCTCGCTTGATATTGCCATGATGGTTCATCCAAGTCCTGCAGTCTGTGGAACCCCGAGGGCACTAGCGCTCGACTACATCCGTCAACATGAAGGTCTCTCCAGGGATCGTTATGCGGGAATAGTTGGATACACCGACGCAAATGGAGACGGGGAATGGTGGATCGGTATTCGGTCCGCGATCTTCGATGGCCCCACCGCCCGGATGTTTGCTGGTGTTGGCATCGTTGCAGATTCCGACCCAGCGAGCGAACTCGCAGAGACTCAACTCAAATTACAGGCGATGCTTGCGGTGCTCGTTCGACCTTGAATTGCGAAGGCTAGAACGGATGCTTAGGAAGCAGAACGCGTCGGACTCCCCATCGAGTTACCAAAGCCATCGCCTCGGTTACTACTGAGGAGGACATCTTTGATTCTCCAAGGACACGATCGATAAAGCGGATCGGCACCTCGCGAATTGTCGCACCTGCTCGTTTCGATCGGTAGGTCATCTCGATCTGAAATCCGTACCCGCTGGCCCCCACGGCATCAAGGTCGATGCGCTTAAGGAGATCCGCCGTATAGACCCGAAATCCAGCCGTAGAGTCTTTAACGCCGAGTCCCAACATGAACGCCGCATAGCGGTTTCCAAACCGTGACAGCAGCCGACGAGAGAGCTTCCAATCAGGGATCTCACCGCCCGGCACATATCGAGAGCCGATAACAAGGTCGACTCCCTCATCGAGTGGAGCAACAAGTGAGGGCAGCGCAGCTGGATCGTGAGAGAAATCTGAATCCATCTCGATAAATGCCTGATAGTCATTTTCAAGGCCCCAACGAAATCCTGCACGATAGGCAGGGCCGAGTCCGCCCTTCATCGGCCTTTCAATGACCTCGATCGAGCCCAGTTCAGCTCCGGACTGTCGGGCGATGCTTGCAGTGCCATCTGGGCTGGAGTCATCAACCACAAGAATGTTCGCCTCAGGAAGTGAACGACGAACGGCTTCGAGAATGCGAGCGATATTGCTACTTTCGTTATAAGTCGGTAGGACAACAAGGACACGCACGGCGTCTAACACTACTCACCGTCGCTCACCGACCCAACTCGCGTCGTAGCCTTTTTTCGAAAGATCAGCCCCTCACTTGTGAGCTCTCGAATAAGAACATGAATCGCTCCAGCGGTCGGCAGGGCAAATATGGCACCACACATCGCACCGAAAGTTGAGCCGACAATCGATCCGATCTCGGCGCCCATGATCACCGAGAGCAATACCGCAAGCGGATTTAAACGGAGTGTCTTTGAGATAATGACCGGGTTGAGGACATGATTTTCGATCTGCTGGTAGATGAGAAAGACGACCAGAGTGATGATTCCCGCAGAGGTCGAGTGCAAAAAGGCAACACCGACGACTGGGACGCCAGCAAGCAGCCCGCCAACCATCGGGAGGAAATCAACTAAGGCGGTCCAAATTGCGAGAATACCCGAAAAGGGAACGCCGGTAACGACCATTGCAACGTAGGAGACGATCCCAGCGATGATCGAGGTGGCAAAGTTACCCAGCATGAATCCCGTTACCTGACGAGACATCTGACCCATGATCCGCTCGGCAAGCGCCGCTCGTTCACTGGGGAACAGATCCAACAGTCCGCTTGTCACCTTCGGAGCCTCCAAAAGAATAAAGAGCGAGAGGAAGATGACCGTCACCAGACTCGTTACACCCCCTAAAACCGTCTTTCCGACCGCCAACGCCGGGCGGCCGAGCTGTTGGATATCTCCAGCAAAGGCTTTGGAGTGAGCAGAGATATAACCCGCCAAATGAAAACGCGCTATGAGATGTCCGAAGGTACCCTTCCCATTTTGGGCCTGGCGAACAAGGCCAGGAAGCACATGAGCAAAGTGGGTTGCCTGGCTGATAACCGTATTAAAGAAGGTGTATCCAATGCCAAGGAAGATTACGAGCAGGCTGAGATAGACAACCAGAACGACCGGCGTGCGTTTGAGCCCTCGTTTGGTAAACAACTGAACGGCAGGGCTGAGAAGCGCAGCAAAGAAGATCGAGACCATGATGAGCAGGAAGATCAGCCGAAGACGCCAGGCAAGTAAGACAAAGATCCCAAATCCCGTGGCGAGAAGCAGGATACGAAAGGCGATGACGACAGCGAGTTGCTCGGCCGAACGAACTTTAGGTTTGGCTGTAGGCATCGAAATCCACTCCCAAGAGATGTGCACAACGCCCGGAACACCAGGTGGAGCTGCTCGGACTTCGATAACGATAATGCGCGAAATCCAGACGCCTACGTGCAAACATGGACAGATGGTGGCAGTCCGGCAGCAGCGGTGAAGATGCCCCGTTGGCCCTGGATCACCCAGCACCGCATTCGCCGAGGTGTGTTGATCTTTGCCGCGCTCCTCATCCTCGAATATCTCGTCGTACCTCGGCTTGTGGTGGCCAGCAAATCACTTTCTCTGCTGTCCCACATCAACCTCATCTGGCTCCTCGGGGGTGTTGGCCTTGAGGGGATGGCGCTCTTTTGCTACGCACTCCTTAGCCGAACCGTCCTTCCGAGAAATGCCCCAAATCTCAACACCATCTTTCGAATTGACCTTGCGACCACCGCGGTTGCTCACGTTGTGCCCGGAGGGACCGCCGGAAGTGCAGGACTTGGCTACCGGCTTTTCACTTCGTATGGAATGAGTGGAACTGAGGTTGGCTTCGCGATGGCAACGCAGGGCATGGGCTCCGCGGTGGTTCTGAACATGATGTTGTGGGTCTCGTTATTGATCTCGATCCCCCTTGCAGGAGTCCACCGTATCTATATCATCGTTGCGCTTATTGGGCTTCTCGCCATCCTTGCGATATCTGCGCTTGTCTATGCCTTCACGCACGGAGAGGAGCGGGCAGCTCAGTTCGTGCGATCGATCGCACGGCATATACCGCGGGTCGACGAAAAGCGTTTTGAGGCCGTTGTTCGTCATATCGGAGTGCTACTTCGCGACCTCGGCAAGGACCCACAACAGCTCAAAGAGGCGATCCTCTGGGCGGTACTGAACTGGCTATTTGATGCCGGTTCATTGATGGCCTTCCTCGCCGCGTTTCACCAGTATGTCGACCCATTTGAGCTCTTTGCTGCCTATGGCATCGCCAATGTCCTTGCCGTCATTCCCGTCACGCCGGGTGGACTTGGGTTTGTTGAGGCCTCTTCAATCGGCCTCTTGGTGAGCTTTGGCGTCCAAAATAAGATCGCAACCCTTGCCGTTCTTGGCTGGCGCCTCGTCAACTTCTGGCTGCCCATTCCCCTAGGAGCGATCTGTTACATCTCGCTTCGGGTTCGCCGCGGCGCGGGCTTTCAGGAGCGGCGCAGAGTTCTCTCAAACATGCCAACCGATGCTCGGCCCCTCGAGGAGGCCTCGTAACGAGTTCGGAGACTATCCAAGCCCACTTCCACCGGGCAGCAGTGCGATCAGCCGCCTGCGTGGAATCCGATCTATTTCGGTCAAACATGTCAGTTCGAAGGCATTTTCGAAAAAGGCCTGCTTTCGGTGCAGTGACCACAGCTCAAGCTCTGCGTCATTCTTGACGATAAGCGTGAACAAGATTGAATGCGCGTCAGGGAGGCTCACACGCACCTCGCTGACCTCTTCGCTATGCGAGGCGTCGAGCGCGTCGGCTACCCGCAATATTCCGACGAGCTTGCGGAGACGTTCGATCTCGTCTGACGGAAGATGAGCGTTTTTCTCCAGCTGCTTTGGATTGCCCCGCTGGTGAAATCTGGTCAGCAGCGAGAGCATTTTGATATCCGTTGGTGCAAATCCCCGGAGACCGCCGTGTTCGATGAGATAGGCACTGTGCCGATCGTGATTGATCCGACTGATGTGTTCCCCGATGTCATGCAAAAGGGCTCCGAACTCGAGCAGTTCTCGGTCGGAATCAGAGAGCCGATGGAGCTGTTGAGTGGCATCGAATATTGAGGTAGCAAGCGCAGCAACTTTGGTGGCATGGTCGTGGCGCCAGTTACAGCGATGACAGAGTGAAAGTACTGAGCTGCGTCGGATACTGCGGGGATCATCGCTGAGATCGGTTG
>CAIVND010000041.1 GCA_903907185.1 uncultured Acidimicrobiaceae bacterium | reverse complement strand
TGATGCAACCAAAAGGCAAGAAATCGAGGTAAGCGCGATGGCTAAGAACATTGAAACGATCGCCGCCGGGCTTGGCGCAGCAGTCGTTGGACAAATACCGGAGACCGGCGGCGGCGCGTTTGGCGCGGCCCGGCTCGCGGATATCGTGGCTGACTTGCAGTCGAGGCTAACACCGGGGCAAGGTCTTCGTCCCGGACGACCCACCAATTCCAATTGGGTGCGTCATCCGAAAGTACCGATGAGTGATCTGACGAAACAACGACTTGAACGGTTGGCTGAACAGATCAGCGCAAGTGGATCGAAGGTGAGCCCGATGCAGATCGCCGCCCAGATCTTGGAAGAGGCACTGGCTAGCGGTGAAAGATTCTAGGGCCGGTGGAAAACAACCGAGTTCGCTTCACGTTATTTGCTCGATAGTAACTTGAATAGGAGTTACGCAGATAGTGGCATTGCGTACATGTTGCGCTTTCGTGACTTAGGCGCTATTCTCGTAGTATGACCCAGCCGAAGTGCCAAGATGCCGCCTACATCGACTTTTTGATCGCGACTCCTCGCGCAGCGAGTTGCTGTGAGGCTGCTCGTAGCCAACCCCCCTCCATCGATCCGCCAGCTCACGACGCTTACACCCGACTGCTTCATCGCCTAGAACCCGACCCCGAAACCCTCTATCAAGAGGTCGAGCCACTGGTCAACAAGAACCAAGGCGTCTTGGTTCTGGATGATTCGACTCTCGATAAGTTTTATGCCAAGAAGATCAAGCCGGTCCACCGGCATTGGTCTGGCAAGCACAAACGTGTCGTCATGGGCATCAATCTCATCACGCTAGTCTGGACCGATGGTGATCGGATCATGCCGCTGGACTACCGCGTCTATGATAAACCCATCGACGGTTTGTCCAAGAATGATCATTTCCGAGACCTCCTGAACAAAGCGAAACTACGAGGATTTTGCCCGAAAGCCGTGCTTTTCGACAGTTGGTATTCGAGCTTGGACAACCTCAAGTTAGTCCGCGATCACTCCTGGATTTTTCTCACGCAATTGAAGGTGAATCGACGGGTCGATCTCAACCGCCAAGGATATAAAGCCGTCGCCGACGTCCTCATCGAGCCGACAGGAACGATCGTTCATCTCGAAGGTTTCGGGTCGATCAGGGTGTTCAAGGTGGTCTCCCCAGACGGAGACATTGGATACTGGGCGACCAATGATTTGACGATGAACGAGGTACTGCGACTGGAGTTGGCGGAGAAGAGTTGGTCGATCGAAGAGTATCATCGAGCATTGAAACAGTGCTGCAACGTCGAACGATGCCAAGCCCGCTCGGCCAGAGCCCAACGCAACCACATCGGCATGGCGATTCGGGCATTCGTCCGACTTTCCTGGCATTTCTTCACCAAAGGGATCAGTTGGTATGAGGCAAAGACGGCGATCGTGAGAGAGGCGGTGAGGAGCTACCGATCAGCTCCTCTCTATGGGATCTAGCCAACCGCGTAACTCCTAAATCAATCTCGCGATTTTTTCGCGCGGATTGAAACTGTCTAGCGTAAGCTCTTACTCAGAGCCAGATTATGAAATCTGGCTCTTGTTTTTTACAGCGTCAAGGAATCGATCGACCATTCATCAAGGAGACCTTGCTGGGAATCGTAATCACCCCGCCAAATCCAGAGGCCATGAGGGCCTTCCTCGAAGGAGGAGCGTTGCTGATGGGTTGGAAACCGAAGATTGACTTGAAAGGGAATGAGCCGGCGAAAAAAGCGCTGGT
>CAIVND010000040.1 GCA_903907185.1 uncultured Acidimicrobiaceae bacterium | reverse complement strand
GTAATGGCCTCGGCTTCGATCGTTGTCATCCTCTCGCGAACGTTGCGCTCCATTCGGGAGAGACCGATGCGAAGTTGGTTCTGGATCAACTCACCAACGCTACGGATCCGACGGTTCGCGAAGTGATCTTGATCGTCGAGTCGGTATCCTGGCTCGCCGTTTGCAAGATGCAGCATGTACGTAGCCGAGGCGAGGATCTCACTGCGGCTCAAGACACCCTGGTGTTCGCCCGGCTTCTCGAGTTCGACACCCAAGATCTTGGACATCTTCTCGATCTCTGGTCCAAGCTTCCGGTTCAACTTATAGCGACCAACTCGTGTGAGGTCATAACGACGCTCGTTGAAAAATGCGTTCTCAAAGTACGCTCGAGCGGACTCAAGTGAGAGAGGCTCTCCTGGACGAGCGCGCTTGTAGATCTCAAGCAGAGCATCGTCTGCGGTTGTAATTGCACCCTTTTCTTTCTCCCATTGACCCGAAAGAAAATCGAAGTGACGGACAAACCGCTCGAGCAGGGCATCGTCGTCATACCCAAGAGCGCGAAGGAGAACAAAGAGGGAGATACGGCGCTTGCGTGCAACGCGAGCTCCCGCAGTCACATCCCGGTTTGGCTTCGACTCGACGTCAAACTCAATCCATTCACCGCGATAGGGGTGAATCGTTCCGGCAACGATGATCTTTTGGTCACGGCCAGGCTGGAAGATCACTCCTGGTGAGCGGACAAGCTGACTTACAACAACCCGCTCAGTGCCATTGATGATGAACGTCCCCTTTGGGGTCATCATCGGGAAATCACCCATAAATACGGTTTGCTCTTTTATCTCGCCCGTCTCGGCGTTCATGAAACGAGCGCGCACGAAGATCGGCGCGCTATAGGTCATGTCCTTCTGTTTGCACTCGTCGATCGTAAACTTCGGATCTGAACGCAGATCAGGGTCAGTTGGGTCATACTCGAGTTGCAGCTGAAGTTTGCCGGCAAAGTCCGCTATTGGACTGATATCAGCAAAGGTCTCAGCAAGACCGTGGGACAGGAACCAATCGAACGAGTCTCGTTGCACCGCAACAAGGTCCGGCAGCGGCAGGACCTCATTGAGGTTGGCGAACGAAAACCGCTCAGGAGTACGGGAACGAGACGACAAAGGTCTACTCCTAGCGCAGGCGTTGTGGGCGACAATTAAATACAGCTACCGATAAATACGGCTACCGAGCGCGACGGGTCACGAATGAAACATCAGACGCGAGGGTGCCACTCAAGGTAGTTCATAATCCTAGCGCGCTAAATGGATCTCTGAACAGAGGACTCGAAAGATGCTTATAGCACCCGAGTCGCTGGCTGTCGCAGAATCGTCCTGGCAGCCTCGTAATCAGATATTTAGCGTCCCCAAGCTGGGATTTTTCCCAGCTTGGGGCTCCACCAGTGGGCTACTTCAGTTCGACGGTGGCGCCGGCACCCTCAAGGAGTCCCTTTGCCTTCTCTGCGTCTTCCTTTGAGGCCTTCTCAAGCACCGTCTTTGGAGCACCATCGACGAGGTCTTTTGCCTCTTTAAGGCCAAGGCTGGTGAGCGTGCGAACCTCTTTGATGACCTGGATCTTCTT